>CAZMJQ010000001.1:0-2853 GCA_964566475.1 uncultured Propylenella sp.
GACCGTGACCGGAGCAATGTCCTGCCGCTGCTCCTGCATGGCGACGCCGCGTTCGCGGGGCAGGGCGTGGTGGCGGAGTGCCTCGGGCTGTCGGGCTTGCGCGGCCATCGCACAGGCGGCTCGCTGCACGTCATCGTCAACAACCAGATCGGCTTTACTACCAATCCGCGCTACGCGCGCTCCTCGCCCTATCCGTCCGACGTGGCGAAGATGGTGGAGGCGCCGATCTTCCACGCCAATGGCGACGACCCGGAAGCGGTCGTCTACGCGGCCAAGATCGCGACCGAGTTCCGGCAGAAGTTTCACAAGCCCGTCGTTATCGATATGTTCTGCTACCGGCGTTTCGGCCACAACGAAGGCGACGAGCCGAGCTTCACCCAGCCGCTCATGTACAAGGCCATCGCCAGTCATCCCTCGACGCTGCAGATCTATTCCGACAAGCTGATCGGCGAAGGCGTGATGTCCGCCGACGAGGTGGAAAGCGCGAAGCAGCAATGGCGCGATCATCTCGACGAGGAGTTCGAGGTCGGGCAGGCCTACCGGCCCAACAAAGCGGACTGGCTCGACGGCGCCTGGTCGGGGCTTACAACGCCGCAGGCGAGCGACGAGCGGCGCGTCGGCCGCACCGGCGTGGCGATCGAAACGCTGAAGGAGCTCGGCGAGGGCCTCGCGCGCCTGCCGGAGGACTTCAAGATCCACCGCACGGCGAAGCGCTTCCTCGACAACCGGCGCAGGATGATCGAGACGGGCGAGGGAATCGACTGGGCCATGGGCGAGGCGCTGGCCTTCGCCACGCTGCTCAAGGAAGGCTTCAAGGTGCGCCTCTCCGGCCAGGACGTAGAGCGCGGCACCTTTTCGCAGCGCCACTCCGTCCTGTTCGACCAGCAGACGGAGGAGCGCTACACGCCGCTCAACAATCTCGGTGGCAAGCAGGCGGCGTTCGAGGTGATCAACTCGATGTTGTCGGAGCTCGCGGTGCTGGGCTTCGAATACGGCTATTCGCTGGCGGAGCCGAAGGCGCTGACGCTGTGGGAGGCGCAGTTTGGAGACTTCGCCAACGGCGCGCAGGTCGTGGTCGACCAGTTCATCTCCTCCGGCGAGCGCAAGTGGCTGAGAATGTCCGGCCTGGTGATGCTCCTGCCGCACGGCTACGAGGGGCAGGGGCCGGAGCATTCGTCCGCGCGGCTGGAACGCTACCTGCAGCTCTGCGCCGAGGACAATATGCAGGTCGCCAACTGCACGACCCCATCCAACTACTTCCATATCCTCAGGCGACAGATGCACCGCAACTTCCGCAAGCCGCTCATCCTGATGACGCCGAAATCGCTGCTCCGGCACAAGCGCGCGGTGTCACGGCTCGACGAGATGGCGGAGGAATCGACGTTCCACCGGCTCCTCTATGACGATGCCGAGATACTGAAGGACCAGGATGCCAAGCTCGTGCCGGACGAGCGTATCCGCCGCGTGGTGGTCTGCTCCGGCAAGGTCTATTTCGACCTTTATGAGGAGCGCGAGGCGCGCGGCATCGACGACATCTACCTCCTGCGCGTGGAGCAGCTCTACCCGTTCCCGCTCAAGGCGACGGGCGATCTCTTTGCACGCTTCCCCGAAGCCGAGGTCGTCTGGTGCCAGGAGGAGCCGCAGAACATGGGGGCGTGGACCTTCGTGGAGCCGCGGCTCTGCGCGGTGCTCGACGGTCTGAAGGGCAGGTCGTGCTCGGTGCGCTACGCGGGACGGTCGGCGGCGGCCTCGACCGCGACCGGCCTCATGTCGAAGCATCTCGCGCAGCGCGATCACCTGCTTGACGAAGCCCTCGGCGGCTGAGCAGCTTCGTCATCGGTGCGGCAGCAAGCGATCGGAACGGAAGATGGCCCTGGAAATCAAGGTTCCCACGCTGGGTGAATCGGTCACCGAGGCGACCGTTGGCCAATGGTTCAAGAGCGAGGGCGATGCCGTCGCGCGCGACGAGCCGCTGGTGGAGCTCGAGACCGACAAGGTGACGATCGAGGTGCCGGCGCCGGCCGCCGGCAAGCTGGAATCGATCGCCGTGAAGGACGGCGAGACGGTTGAGGTCGGCGCGCTCCTCGGCGTGCTGGCGGAAGGCGAGGCCGGCAAGGCCGCTCCGATCAATGCAGGGCCGGAGGTGCCGAAGGAGAAGCCCAAGGAGAAGGCCGAGGCGGCCGAACCGAAGGCCGAGGAGGCGAAGGACGAAGAGAAGCCCGCGCCGGCCGGCGAGATGCCGCCGGCTCCATCGGCCGCCAAGCTGATGGAAGAGAAGGGGATTCCCTCATCTGACGTGAAGGGCAGCGGGAAGCGCGGCCAGATTCTGAAGGCCGACGTACTGGAGGCGCTGTCCAAGGTTCCCGAGGCGCGGCCGGAAAAGCCCGCCGCGGCGCGCGGGCCGTCGGCACCTTCGGACGAGGAGCGCGAGGAGCGGGTGAAGATGACGCGCCTGCGCCAGACCATCGCGCGACGGCTGAAGCAGGCGCAGGACTCCGCCGCCATGCTCACCACGTTCAACGACGTGGACATGGGCGCGGTGATGGATCTCAGGAAGACCTATCGCGACGTGTTCGAGAAGAAGCACGGCGTGCGTCTCGGCTTCATGGGCTTCTTCGTCAAGGCGTGCGTGCACGCGCTGAGGGAGCTTCCCGCTGTCAACGCGGAGATCGACGGTGACGAGATCATCTACAAGAACTACTACAACATCGGCGTCGCTGTGGGCACGGAGAGGGGCCTGGTCGTACCGGTCCTGCGCGAAGCGCAGGACCTGTCGCTCGCCGATATCGAGAAGACGATCAACGACTTCGGCCGCCGCGCCCGCGACGGGCAGCTGAAGATCGAGGAGATGCA
>CAZMJQ010000002.1:0-18075 GCA_964566475.1 uncultured Propylenella sp.
CAATCGCATCGGGAATCCCGCCTTAGCCAACCCGCCAAACTGTCCCGGAAACGGACGCACGTCTTTCGGCATCAAGACGGCCGATGCCGTGGGAACCGTCACCGGCTCGGGCCCGTCGGGACCTCCGTGCTGTAGCCGCCCGACATGGCGATGGAGGCGCAGGCCCTGGCGATCCTCTGCACCCACTCGGCGCGGTTCTCATACAGCACCGTGCCGAAACGCTGTTCCCGCTCCTGGTAGCTCGCGCCTTCCAGGATGAAGCGCTTCCGCCCGTTCGGAAGCTCCACCAGGGTTGTGTTCACGCAATCGATCATGGCTTCCTTGTGCGGGCCCTGCATCTCGCTGATCGGGCCCTGGGTCTGACCGTTGAGGATCGCCGTCACGACGGTCGGGAAGTCGTCCGCGGCGGCCGCGCTGACGAGAAGAGCCTCGAGGACACCAGCGGCCAGGAACGCCGAGACGGATCGCTCAAGTCTCATAGCCATGCTCCAGAAACGGGCTTCGCTTCCTCAATCGTGGATGCTTTCACCTCCCGGCGGGAATCGCAATCCGGTGCGACTCGGCGGAACCCGTTTCGTCCCCAAGGCACAGTGCAGCCGCCCGCCCGGAGCGGGCCCGTGCGGCTGCTTCGGGGGGGCGCGGAGGGCCGGCTCATCGGTTAGGCTCGCGCTTCCGGCGAGCGGACTGACCGCCTCGGGGGGCACTTCAAACTCCCGTGAGGCAGGGGCAGCGTCGGCGGCCTGGCCGGCGCACCCGCGCCTGCGAACGGGCCCGCCGAGCCGACGAGAAAGCCGCGCGCGCTCGACTTTCGACCGGCTATGCGCGATGCTCCCCCAAGACACGCTTTTGTCCCGCGCGGACATTTTTAGCGTCGCAAGCGGCGCGTATGAGGCCGAGTATGTCTGGGAGACTGTGGCGTATCGGCCTTGTCGGCCTGGCGCTCCTATGCGCGAGCGGGACGGCGATGGCCAACAGCTGCCGGTACCTGGAGATGCAGCTCATGCAGCTGCAGGGCAGCTCCGGGAGAGATGCCGAGCTGCGCAACGTCAGGGCGATGCTGAGGAACAACGGCTGCACAGGCGAGAGGCCCGCCGCCTCCTCGAGCTTCGGCAGAAGCTTCTTCGGCAATTTCCGGCAGCGCTACGAGCGTTCGCCCGTGTTCTCCCGGCAGGAGCCGGCCGCACAGCCCCGAACGCAAAGGTCTGCGCCGAGCGGCACCTACCGGACGCTCTGCGTGCGGCGCTGCGACGGCTACTATTTTCCGATCAGCTTCTCCACGACCCGCCAGCACCTCCCGACCGACGAGGCGATCTGCGGTCAGCTCTGCCCCGCCGGGGACGCCGCGCTCTACTACCATTCGGTGCGCAGCGAGGGGCCGGAGCAGATGCGGTCCGTCGCGGGCGAGCACTACGCGGACCTGGAGAACGCCTTCCGCTATCGCCAGGTGCTGGACGAAGCCTGCACATGCGGCACGCCGCTTGCGGCGCCTCCGATCACGGCCGACCCCGCGACCGACGACCTTCGCCTCGCCTCGACGGTGCGGCTTCCAGCCCGTTCTCCCCGGGCGCGCCCGGCGCAGGGGATCGACCCGGAGACGACCCTCAACCGCCTCGGCGACCTGTCCTATGAGGCGGCCCCGCAGGCGGACGCGGCGGAGACGGAGTCCGTGCGCGTCATCCTGCCGCCGTGGTACACGATGGACAGCGGGATGATGGCATCGCCCGTCCCCAATTGAGCGGCAAATTGCGCGAGCTGTCACGCGACCTGCAGGCCGCGTGACAGTTCCAGCGCCTGCTTCTCGAACAGGCCCTTGTAGATGCCGCGCTCGCGCCGGACGAGCTGGGCGTGGTCGCCCTCCTCCGCGATGCGGCCGCGGTCGAAGACGAGGATGCGGTCCATCGCCCGCACCGTCGAAAGCCGGTGCGCGATGACGATCGCCGTCCGCCCGTGCATCAGCCGCCCCATCGCCTCCTGGATCAGGAGCTCCGATTCCGAATCGAGGCTCGACGTCGCCTCATCCAGGATGAGGATCGGCGCGTCGGCGAGAAAGGCGCGCGCCAAGGCTACGCGCTGGCGCTCGCCGCCGGAGAGCTTCACGCCGCGCTCGCCGACCAGCGTGCCGTAGCCGCTCGGAAGCGTCGAGATGAAGTCGTGCGCGTTGGCGAGCTCCGCCGAGCGCACGATCTCCGCCATCGAGGCGGCGGGCCGCGCGTAGGCAATGTTCTCCGCCAGCGAGCGGTGGAACAGGATCGGCTCCTGCTGCACGATGGCGATCTGCGCCCTGAGCGAGGCCTGCGTGGCCGCGGCGACCTCCTGCCCGTCGATCAGGACGCGGCCCTCGTTCACGTCGTAGAGCCGCTGGATGAGCTTGACGAAGGTCGTCTTGCCCGATCCGGAGCGCCCGACGAGCCCCACCTTCTCGCCGGGCGCGATGCGCACCGAGAAGTCCCGGTAGAGCGGCGACACATGACCGCCGTAGTGGAAGGTCACGCGCTCGAACGCCACTTCGCCCTTTTCGATGCGGATCGGCCTCGCATCGGCGCGGTCCGGGACGCCGATGGGCTCCTCGTGGAACTCCACCAGCTCCTCCAGCTCATTTACGGAACGCTGCAGGTTGCGGATGTGCTGCCCGACGTCGCGCAGGTAGGCGTGGATGACGAAGTAGGTCGTCAGCACGTAGGTGACGTCGCCGGGCGTGGCGCGCCCTTGCCGCCACAGCCACAGGACCGCGCCGATGATCAGCGCGCGCAGGCCGATCAGTCCCACCGCCTGCGTGGTGCCTGTATTGGTGACGCGCATCCACGTCCGATGCGTGCGGCCGCGCCACTTGCCGACCACGCGGGCGAGCCGCGCCTCCTCGCGCGCCTCCGCCCCGAAGGCCTTCACCACGGCGTTGCAGCTCATGGCGTCCGCCAGCGCGCCGCCCATGCGCGTGTCCCACATGTTGGAAAGCCGCGCCGCGGGCGCGACGTAGAAGAGCGACAGCGCCGCCGTCACCGAGATGTAGACGATCGCGCCTGCGACGATGAGGATCCCCATCTCCGGCCAGTAGAACGACAGAACGATCGCCGAGCCGGCCAGCACGAGCAGCGAGGGCAGGAGCGCCACCAGGAGCGTGTCGTTCAGTAGGTCGAGCGCCCACATACCGCGCGAGATCTTGCGCACGGTCGAGCCCGCGAAGGAGTTGGCGTGCCACTCGGTGGAGAAATGCTGCACGCGGTGGAACGCCTCCGCGGCGACGTCCGTCATCATCCTCAGCGTGAAGTTGACGATGGTCACGAACGACACGTGGCGCATGCCGACCGTCACGATGCCGAGCGCCAGGATGACGAAGAACGCGACGAGCGCCGCGTCGCGCGCATCGGCGCGAGCGCCGCCGGACGCCACCGCGTCGACGAGCCGGCCGGCATAGACCGGCAGCAGCACGTCGGCACCCGTCGCAAGCAGCACCGCTCCTACGATGAGGCAGACGCGCGGGACCTGTCGTCGCCAATGCGCGAAGGTGAAGCCGAGCACGGAACGGAAGGCTTCCGCCCGCCCGACGGAACGAAGGGCTTTCATGGTTTCCCACCGGCGCGCGTGGACGACGCGCGGCCGGCTCCCGAATTGTGTGGTGGCCCGGCGGACGGACCGCCGGTCAAGCGTTCAGGGGTGTCGGAAAGACGGGCTCAGCAGGATCGAGAGCCGCCACTCCGTGCGCAGGCAAGGGACATGCGCGGTCCGGGGGTGCGGACAATGACGATGCTATCCATCCAAGGCCTCCCGGAGCCGGAGTGAGTGGGAGGGCGTTCATATGTCAGGCCGGCGCGGAGCGCAAGCCTGTGGAGCGGTAAATGTCGCGGTCCGCTGAGGCGACGCAGCCCGCATGGAGCGCAAGCGTAATGCGGGGACGGGCCCGCGCGACCCGCACCGCCGCCCCGGATTGCGCTCCGCTCCATCCGGGCTACGGTCAGGTTTGCGGAACGAACGCGCCGTCCTTGTAACTGGCGCCGAAATAGACGTTGACGCTCGCGATGCGGTCGCCCTCGAAGGTGAAGAACTCCGTGTTGCGGAACTCGCGACCGTCGTGGGTCACGGCCTTGTAGGTGACGAAAGCCTCGTCACCCTCGACGAAGATCCGCTCCAGCTTGTGCGCACGGATCAGCTCGCTGTTCGGCCAGCACCGCTCGAAGTAGACCGCCCGATCGATCGCGTCGTCGTAGGGGCTGGTGAAGGTGAAACCGTGGGCGATCAGGCGCTCGGCCGTGTCCCTGTCCTTCGCGTTGTAGGCGGCGAAGAGGCCGCGGACGATGTCCTCTCTGCTTCGGGGCATCGGCGCTTCTCCCTATAGGTGCCGCGTCTCGGACGGCGCGGAGGACCAGTCGTTGTGCTTTCCGTCCTGATACTCGACCGGCGCTTCGGCGAGGTGCTCGTCTGTCGCATCGTCGAGGCAGGCCACGTTGACGGCGACGAAATCCCCGAGGCCTTCCATGCGGCCGCGCCCGAAGGGCTTCACGCCGCAGGTCCTGCAGAAGAGGTGATGAATGTTGGCGGCGCCGAACTGATAGTCCGTCAGCGCAGCCTGGCCCTGGAGGAGACGGAACGCGTCGGCCGGGACCACTGCCTTCCAGAACCGCGCCTTCGTGCAGATCGAGCAGTTGCACTTGCTCGTTCCGGCGGCGAGGTCGATGTCCGCCTCGAAGCGCACCGCGCCGCAATGGCAGCTGCCATGATACGTTCTCTGCAACGTCGCCTCCTATTGCTTGCATTTTGCAATCAGTTGCACAGTAAGAGCACTGATCCTATATTGCAAGCAGTTTTTCGCGAAGCGGGCTTGGGGTCGGATCAAATGAGCGAAGCGCACCGGTCGGGCTGCCCGATCAACCTCACGCTCGAGGTGGTCGGCGACAAATGGAGCCTGATCGTCATCCGCGACATGATCTTCGGCAACCGGCGTCACTTCCGCGAGCTCTTGAATCGGTCGGAGGAAGGGAGCGCCTCCAACATCCTCGCCGACCGCCTCAAGCGGCTGCTCGACGAAGGCATCGTCGTGCGCGCCGCCGACCCCAGCCACAAGCAGAAGTCGCTCTACAGCCTCACGGAGAAGGGCATCGCTCTCCTCCCCGTCCTGGTCCAGATGGGCATTTGGGGGCGCAAGTACCAGCCGGCGTCGGAGGAGCTCTCCGTCCGGGCGCGGCTTCTGGAGGAAGGCGGCCCGAAGCTGTGGGGCGACCTCATGGACGAATTGCGCGAGCTGCATCTTGGCACGCCTCCCAAGCGCCGCCGGCCGGGCTACGTGCCCGTCGGCAAGCGGCTGCAGACGGCCTACGAGGCGGCGGTCGTCCGCGGGGCTCGGTGACCCGCCGCGGCGCGACGCCGCGAAATCTGCGGCTTCGTGTCCATCGGGAACATGGCGAAGTAGGGCTCCGCCTCTTCAAGCACGCGCGCGAAGGACGGCCGATCCATCAGGCGGCCCAGATAGCCCGGCAGGTTCTCGTGCGCGGCGTCGAACGGCAGGATCGTGTTCGCATAGAAGAGCGCCGGGGCGGCGGCGCAGTCGACCAGCGAGAAATCGTCGCCCATCGCCCACGTTCGTGATCCGATCTCCCGGTCGACCAGGCGGTAGGCCTCGCAAATCTGACCCTTCGCCTGCTCGACTCCGTGGGGATCGCTGCCGCCCTGCGGGCGGATCCGGTCGGTCACGATCTTCTGCATCGGCTCGTGGATGTAGTGGTCGAAGACGCGGTCCCACATCCGCGTCCGCCACGCCTCGTCCGGGTCGGCCGGCACGAAGCGCGTTCTGCCCGAATGAAAAGCATCGAGGTACTCGATGATGACGGTCGCCTCGGCCACAGTGGCGTCTTTCGCCGCATCGCGCAGCACCGGGAACTTGGCAAGCGGCCAGACCTCGGCGAATGCGTCGCGCGAGGCGCTGTCGCCGAGATCGACGACGACCGGCTCGAAGGGCGTATCGTTCTCGTAGAGCGCGATCAGCGCCTTCCAGCAGAACGACGCGAGGGGGTGATAGTAGAGCGTGAGAGACATGCGACAGCGCCTCGCTGGTTGCTTACCCTGTCCCGGACTGCCGCCCGAGCTCGCGTCCGAGCGCGTCGAGCAGGCTGCCGGTGCCGCTTTCGCGGTCGTCGGGGATGTCGTAGCCGTCCAGGAACGCACCCTGCTCGGTGAACACGAGGCGCGTCCCCTTCCCCTCCGGCTTCAGCTCGACGGTCGCGAGCGAGACCGAGATGCGCTTGTCGTCGAGATGCATCTCGTACGAGTAGATGATGCGCGTGTCGGGCACGATGTCCTGGTAGACCGCGTCGAAGACATGCACGGGACCGCCCTTCGGTCCGCCGGCCAAATGCTCGCGGCCTCCCACCTTGAACTCGAGCTGATGACCAGAGCTCTTCCACTCGTCGGGACCCACGAACCAGCGGCCCTTCGCCTCCGGCGTGGCCCATGCCGCGAAGACCCGCTGCGGCGAAGCCGGATAGGTGCGTTCGATGACGAAGGTCGCATGCGTCACGCTTCGTTCGCTCATGTGTCACTCCTCGCTTTCGTCCGTGCCGCTTTCGGCCAGGTATTGGCCGAGCCGGTCCAAGCGGCGCTCCCAGGTCGTGCGCCGCTCGCCGATCCAGAGCTCCACCAGGGTGAGCGCCTCCGGCTCCACGCGGCAGGTACGCACCCGCCCGACCTTCTCGGAGCGGACAAGGCCGCTCTCCTCCAGCACCTTCAGGTGCTGGACCACCGCCGGCAGGGACATGGCCAGCGGCTTCGCCAACTCGCTGACGGAGGCCGGCCCACGGGTGAGCCGTTCCACCATCACCCGGCGAGTCGGGTCGGCCAGCGCGTGGAAGACGCCGTCCAGTGCATCCGAATTGTTAAGCACATGCTTAAGTATCGCGGTGGCAAGAGCGAGTCAAGAACCCGTAGCCTGGATGGAGCGGCGAAGCCGTACAATCCGGGACGGCGGTGCCCAACGCGATTTCGTTCCCGGATTGCGCTCGCTCCATCCGGGGCTACGGATCGCAAGCACGGCTCAGATGCCCGAGCCCTCCATCTCCTCCGGCTCGGGCGGCGGGGTGGGCGGAAGCGGCCGGCCCGTGCCGCGGGCGCGGGGCAGCGGGTCGGGGAGCGGCATCCACCAGGTGAGCTCCGGCTCGGCATAGGTGACGAGCGCGCCGGGATCGGAGTCGATTGCGATCCAGCAGGCGTCCACGCCCGGGCGCGGGCGCGCCCAGCGCACCACGTCCACCTCCGCCGGCCCCTGCTCGGTCGGGCGGATGGCGACGAGAATGCGGCTGCCGTCGCGCGGGGCGCTTGCCATGGGCCGCCAGTCGCCGAAATCTGCGTTGCTCATCGCCCGCCACACTAGCGGGCGGAGCGCCGCAGGCAAGGCGCGTCAGAGGCTGCCACCTCGCGGAGTCACACCCTGTGCGCCGTCATTCTCGGGCGGAGCGACTTGTCCGCCGAAGCCCGCAGGGCGAAGGCGGAAGCGGAGACCGAGAACCCGGGGGCCGATCGCTCTGGGTCCTCGGGTCTCCCCCCGGATCAAGTCCGGGGGTCGCCCGAGGATGACAACCTTCCGTATTGCGCGCGAGGACTAGATGACGATCGTGGGCATGTCGTCCAGGACGCGCTTCTCCACGCGGACGTCGGAGGAAAGATCGTCCATCTGCAGCTTGAGCGCAGTGAGGTTCGCCCGCGTGAAGGCCTCGTCCTCCGAATCGAGGGGGCCGAAATAGTCGCCGCCGACTTCGATCAGCCAGGCATCGGCGTTCTGCACGACACGAATGACCATGGGCATGATTCGCGTGCCTCGAGACGGTGATTTGCCTGACGCCGAGCGTCCTCCGTTATGGTTAAGAAGTTCTTGCGAACGGCGGGACCGGCTGTGACGGGCGAGACCTCAGCCGCCGTAGGTCGCCTCGAAGACGACGTTGTGGAACGTGATGCTGTCGGAGGCGTCCGATAGCGCCGCACGCAGCCTGAGCACGAATTCCGTGTTCTTCAGGGTCCCGCCGGCGGAGTCGGCTGCTTCGAAATCCGCGGTCGAGAACGAGGGCTTGCCGATGGCGCTCAGCATCGCGTGCTGAAGCGAGTCGGAATCGTGGCGCACCTCCAGCACCATCCGCCCGTCCGTCGTGCCCGCAGGGATCCTGATGGCGCCCATGCGGTCGGGCGCCCCGTTGTCCACGACGGCATCGACGGCGGCGGGGCCTGAGAGCGAGGCCTCGAAGTTAACGGTCACGCGCGCGAAGTGATGGCTTCCCCGTTCCGAGATGACCCAGTCGGGAATGGTGACCGACGTCCACAGATCGGCCCGGTCCGTCGTTCCTGTATGCGGCGCGACAGCCGACGTGGAGATGACCCGCATCGTGCGGGCCTCGTTGCGGGTCGTAAGGAAGATCAGCTCCGGGGAATTGCCGAGCGCCCTGACGTTGATCCGGTTGTTGTCGTTGCCGTCGCCGCCGGAAGCGCCGCTGGTGAAGTTGATCCCGTTGTCGAACCACTGATTGTTCTCTGCGAGGACGCCAACGGCATTGCGCCAGATGTCCATCTGCTTGACGTTGACCGCGCCCGCCCCGCGCTTGATGTTGAAGCCGGAGCCGGTGGCGTCGAACAGCTTTACCCTGTCGAGATGGCCCTGCGCGCCTTCGTCGATCAGCATGTTGCGCGCGCAGTGATGGATAACCAGTGCCTCCGCAGGGGAAGCCTGATTCATGTCGTGCGTTGCGTTGAAAAGGGCTTGATAGCCCGTGCTCCTCGAGAGCGGGGCGCCCTGCGCATCACGGCAGTCCCAGTCGCCTCCGTAAGCGCTGATCCTCGCGCTATAGGTGGCCGTTGCGCCTTTCAGGCAATTGCGCAGATGAAGGTTGATAAGAGACAGCTCGGAACTTGCGCCGTGGACAACCACGCAGTTGCCGCTGGAAAAATCCTGAACCTTCACGTCGTAAACGCGAACCCGGGTGCCCCGGCGGACGTGGATACCCCGGCCGGACTCGTCTCCGGTCCCGTCGATAATTGCGCGGGGAACAAGGGAGTAGGCGTTCGTCGTTGCGGTGGCGCCGGAGGTGCCGTCGGTCAGCGTACCCGAAGGGACGAACCTCCCGCTCGCCCATGTGCAGACGATGGCGCCCTCGTACACTTCCGTGGATGTGCAGGTCGCATCCGAACCGGACTGCGTGATCGTGTTGCCGACGCCGAAAGCGCCGCTGCGGGAGCCTTCTGCGAAGCGGAGAATAATCGACTGCCCGCTTTCCTGCGATAGCGTCGGGCCGACGATATCGATCGCCTCCCCTCCGGTTGTGCTGGCCGTTACCGCGACGGCGGCATATCCGGCTCCCGGTGCGAGATTGATCTGCCAGCTCCTGTCGGAATACCGGCTGGCCTCGATGATATCGGCAGCGGCCTGAATGGTCTGAAGCGGCTGGCCCGAGCCGAGTCCGTCGTTCGTATCGTCGCCCGGTCCGTCGTCGTCGACGTAGAGCTGGTTCTGCTGATCCGGGCCCGGGTCGATGTGAAAGAGACTGTCGCCGCGCTTCACGACCCCAGGCCCGAATTTCCTTACGGCGTGAAAGTTCGGAATGCTTGAGGTCGTCATGTAGACGCCGGCCGGGAAGTAAAGCCACTCCCCGCTTCGGTGCGCCCGGTCCACCGCCTCGGCGATGGCCGCCGTGGCGTCCGTGGTCGCGTCCCCGGTCGCGGCGACCTGCACAAAACCTTCGCGCGCTCCCGTGCACGATGCCGCGAGCACCAGCCAGGCAGCAAGCAGCGCGCTGAAAATGGGTAGTACACGCATCACCGATCCTCCTGCCGGCGCGCTGTTCGCGGCACCAGCCAAGCCTGGGATATCGGCTGCGCGACGGCGAAAACAGGGCAAGCCGCCTGCACGCGCCCGGCAGCCCGAGACGATCGCCGTCCCAGGCAGGCTGGCCGGCGCAGGCGGGGAGCCCGCGCTACGTAGCCGGCATCAGCGTCTCCACCAGCCGGGACCAGTAGGACGAGCCGTAGGCGATCGCCGTGTCGTTGAAGTCGTAGGCGGGGTGATGCAGTCCGGCGGTGTCTCCGTTGCCAACGAAGATGAAGGCGCCGGGCCGCGCCTCCAGCATGAAGGAGAAGTCCTCGCCGCCCATCACCGGCGGATGGTCGGGGTCGACGTTCGCTTCGCCGGCCACGTCCCGCGCAATGGCGATTGCCTTCTCGGTCTGGTCGGGATGGTTCACCGTCACAGGATAATTGCGCGTGTAGTGGAAGTGCGCGGTCGCGCCGTAGGCGGCCGCCACGTTCTGCACCACCTCGCGCAGCCGCCGCTCCACCAGGTCCCGCACCAGCGGATCGAGCGAGCGCGCGGTTCCGGTGATCTTTGCGCGCTGGGGGATGACGTTGAAGGCGTCGCCGGCGTGGATGGTTGTGACCGAGGCGACGGCGCTGCCGAGCGGATCGACGTTGCGCGCGACGATGGACTGCACCGCCTGCACGATGGCGCTCGCGGTCACGATCGGGTCGATCGTGCGGTGCGGCTGCGCGGCATGCCCGCCCTGCCCTTCGATATCGACGGTAAACATGTCCGTCGCGGCCATGATTCCGCCGGTGCGGATGGCGAAGTGGCCAACCGGCAGGCCGGGCATGTTGTGCATGCCGTAGACCTCCTCCACGCCGAAGCGGTCCATCAGCCCGTCCTCGACCATGGCGCGGCCGCCGGCGCCGCCCTCCTCCGCCGGCTGGAAAATGAACACCGCCTTGCCGGAAAAGCGCCGCGTCTCGGAGAGGTAGCGCGCCGCGCCGAGCAGCATGGCGGTGTGGCCGTCATGGCCGCAGGCGTGCATCTTGCCAGGCGTCTCGGAGGCCCACGGCTTGCCGGTCTCCTCGGCGATCGGCAGTGCGTCCATGTCGGCGCGCAGCCCCACGACCCTGCCGGAAGCGCGGCCCGCCCCTTCGCTCTTGCCGTTGAGGACGCCCACGACCCCGGTGCGGCCGATCCCCTCCACCACCTCGTCGAAGCCGAAGGCGCGCAGCTTCTCCGCCACGTCCGCGGCCGTCCGGTGCACATCGTAGAGCAACTCCGGGTGGCGGTGATAGTCGCGCCGCCACGCGACGATCTCGTCGTGAAGCTCGGCAAAGCGGTTGATTACGGGCATTTCGTCACTCTCCTCGACTGGCGCGGACTGTATGCGCCGCCGCGGGCCGGGCGCAATCTCCGTGAGCCGGCGGCGTTCGCGACTCTCACGCCGGTGAACGGCGACGGGGTGCGGGCGGCGCGAAAATGCGCTACAAACCCGCCGCAAACTTCGAACCGGATTCTAGTGCGGGCAGGAATGCGGCATTACGCAATCACCGCGGCATTGGCTGCGGCACTCCTTTCACCGGCCGGCGCGGCGGAAGACCCGGGCGTCGAGATCGTGCAGGGCCCCTATCTCGTCGCGGACGCCGAGACCGGCCGGATCATCGAGGCCTTCGACGCGATGCGGCCGTGGTACCCGGCGTCCACGACTAAGATGATGACGATCTACGTCACCTTCCAGGCGGTGCGGGACGGAGAAATCTCGCTGGCCGACGAGATCGTGTACAGCGCCCGCGCCGCGGCGGAGCCGCCGAGCAAGATGGGGTTCCGGCCCGGCTCCACCCTCACGCTCGACCATGCGCTGCAGATTCTGATGGTGAAGTCTGCCAACGATGTGGCCGTCGCCGTGGCCGAGGCGGTCGGCGGAAGCGTTGAGGATTTCGCGGACCGCATGAACGCCGCGGCCGAAGACCTTGGGATGACCCGCTCGCATTTCGTCAATCCGCACGGCCTGCCCGACGACCGGCAGGTGAGCTCCGCGCGCGACATGGCGCTTCTGGCGCAGGCGCTGCTCAAGGACTTCCCCGAGCGGCGGCCCTACTACACGATCCCTGCGATCCAGTACGGAAACGACATCCTGAAAAACTACAACCGGCTCGTGGACCGCTATCCGGGGACCACGGGCATGAAGACCGGCTTCATCTGCGCCTCCGGCTACAATCTGGTCGCCAGCGCCGAGCGCAACGGCCGGGAGCTCATCGCGGTCGTGTTCGGCGCCTATGGCGGGAACCTGAGGAACGAGCGAGCCGCGAAGCTGCTCGATTCCGCGTTCGAGGCGCCCCCTCGGCGCCCCGGGACGGAGACCACGCTCCTCGATACGCAGTCGGGTGCGGAGTACGAGCGGCCGTACGACATGCGCCCGCACATATGCACGGCGGAGCGCGCCGCCGCCCTCGCCCTCCTGAAGGCGGGCGGCGCGACCGACAATGAGGACGCGCCGAGCTCGCACCTCACCTTCCCGATGGACCTCGGTCCACCGCTCCGGGTGACGGCGAACATCCCGGCGGTCTACGGCGAGCCGGGCTACGTGGCGGCGCTGCCGCGGCCGCGGCCCGTCCTCTACGGACCTCCGATGCAGGTCATTGTCACCGCCGAGTACGGCGACCCCGCGTTCGTGGCGCCGCTGCCTCGGCCTCGCCCGGCCGCGGAAGGGCCGCCGAAGGTCTTGCCGGCCTTCGCACCCATGGACGAGGGCACGAGGAGCTCCGAGCCTGCGGCGGCGATCGGAACGGCAGTGGGCGAGCCCGAGCCGCTGGAGGACGTCGCGCCGGAATAGCGTGCGGCCGCCTCAGCCCTTCTCGATCTCGAAGCGCAACTCCTCCCCGTCGCGGCTGTCGGCAAGAAGCCGGTGGCCGTTCTCGTTGCAGAAATGCGGAACGTCGATGGCGGCCATCGGATCCGTGGCGATAATCAGGAACCGTGTGCCGGCTGCATGCGGCTTCATGCGGCGCGCCGCCTTCAGGACGGGCAGCGGGCACTTCAGCCCGCGGACGTCGATGATCTCCGGCTCGTCCATTTCTCCTGTCGGCATCCGCCGGCCCCTCGCCACGATACGAGTCGGATGCTATTTTTGCGCGCCTCGTGCAAGAGACAACGATAATCAGGCGAAGCGCGCTTCGCTCCGGGAGGGAGAATGGGACTGATCCAGCGTATCGGCAGCGACTACGCGTATCTCACCGGAATCCTCCGCACGCTTTCGAAGATCACCGACGTCGCGAAGCATCCGGACCGCACCTACCCGCAGGTCCTGCGCAAGCTGGCGGAGGAGCACGGCGACCGCCTCGCGCTCATCTCCGACCGGGAGCAGATGACCTACCGGCAGTACGACCGGCGCGGCGACCAGTACGCCCGCTGGGCCCTGGCGAACGGCATCGCCAAGGGCGATGTGGTCGCGCTCATGATGCCGAACCGGCCGGAATATCTCGCCGCATGGCTCGGCATCACGCGCGCCGGGGGCGTGGTGGCGCTTCTCAACACCAACCTCACCGGGACGGCGCTGGCACACTGCGTCAACATCGTCGCGCCGAAGCACGTGATCGTCGACGCCGCGCTGGTCGACGCGTTCCATACCGCCGAGACGCACCTGTCGGGCGAGCCGAAGCTCTGGTGCCACGGCGCCGACGTGCCGGGATTCCACCGCCTCGACACGGAGCTCGACGCGCTGCCGGACGATCCGGTGCCGGAAGAACAGCTCCCCAGGCTGAACATCGAGGACCGGTGCCTCTTCGTCTACACAAGCGGCACGACCGGCCTGCCCAAGGCCGCGAACATCAACCATTACCGCGTGCAGGGCATCATGTACGCCTTCAACGCGGCCATGAAGATGAGGACCAGCGACCGCGTCTACATCTGCCTGCCGATGTACCACACGTCCGGCGGGGTGCTCGGCCCCGGTGCGGCTCTGACGGCGGGCGCCAGCGTAGTGCTGCGCGAGCGCTTCTCGTCCTCCACCTTCTGGGACGACGTGGCGAAGCACGAATGCACGGCGTTCATCTATATCGGCGAGCTGTGCCGCTACCTCCTCAACAGCCCCCCGCATCCCCGCGAGGCGAAGCACAAGCTGAGGGTCGCCTGCGGCAACGGGCTGAGGCCCGACATCTGGCTCGACTTCCAGCGGCGGTTCAAAATTTCCCAGATTCTCGAATGGTACGCGGCGACGGAAGGCAATTGCGTCTTCGTCAACTTCGACGGCAAGGTTGGCGCCGTCGGCCGCATCCCGAACTGGATCAAGAGGAAGTTCTTCGTCGAGGTCGTGCGCTACGACCTGGAGTCGGAGGAGCCCGTGCGCGGGCCAGACGGTTTCTGCATCAAGTGCGACCACGGCGAGATCGGCGAAACGATCTCCAAGATCGTCAACGATCCGGCGCGGCCGAGCCAGCGCTTCGAGGGCTACTCGGACCCGGGCGCGACCGCGCGGAAGGTCCTGCTCGACGTCTTCGAGAAGGGCGACCGCTGGTTCCGCACGGGCGACCTGATGAAGCGGGACGAGATGGGCTATTTCTACTTCGTCGACAGGATCGGCGATACGTTCCGCTGGAAGGGGGAAAACGTTGCCACGTCCGAGGTGTCGGAGGCGATCACCTCGTTTCCCGGCATTAAAGAGGCGAACGTCTACGGCGTGCGGGTGCCCGGCGCCGAGGGACGGGCGGGCATGGCCGCACTCGTGGTAGAGGAGGAGCTCGACCTCGACGGGTTCAGCCGGCACGTCAAGCAGCAACTCGCCGTCTACGCCCGGCCGGCGTTCCTGCGCATCTGCCGCGAGATCGAGACGACCTCGACCTTCAAGCAGCGCAAGCTAGACCTGGTCGAGCAGGGCTTCGATCCCGGCAAGACCGACGATCCGATCTACGTCCTTCACCCGGAACGGGGGACCTACCTTCCGCTCGACGACACCACGCATGGGGAAATCTCACGGGGAGGGCTCAGGCTTTGACGGGAGGGATCGCGACGCCGGCCGAGGTCGTGGCGTTCTGGCGCGAGGCAGGCCCGGACAGGTGGTTCAACAGGGACGACGCGTTCGACCGTCAGATCGCCGAGCGGTTCGCGGTAACCCATGCGGAGGCGGCTGCGGGGCGGCTGTCGGATTGGGCGGATACGCCCGAGGGGGCGCTCGCGCTCATCATCCTGCTCGACCAGTTCTCGCGCCAGCTATACCGCGGCAGGCCCGAGGCGTTCGCGCAGGACCCGATGGCGCTCGCGCTGGCCCGCAGGTCGATTGAGGCCGGGTATGACTGGCAGTGCGACCCGGCAATCCGCTCGTTCTTCTACCTGCCCTTCATGCATTCCGAGGCGATCGCCGACCAGGAGCGCTGCGTTTTGCTTTTTCACCGGTCTTCCGGCTTCGAAGGGCTCAAATACGCGCTTGAGCACAGGGAAATTATCCGGCGCTTCGGCCGCTTTCCGCATCGAAATGCCATACTGGGCCGCCACACGACACCGGCCGAGCAGTCGTTTCTCGATGGAGGCGGCTTTGCCGGGTAGCCGAACTTAAGCTTAATTCCGACCCGAGCCGCGCGAATACACGTCGCGCGGTTATAAGATAAAGAATGCAGATGGTATTTCGCAGCCCAGCCGCCGTCCAACCCCTAGGGAGGGCACGGGCGCGGACACAGGCACGGCGCGGCACGTTCGCGCTCGAGCCGGTGGATGCGCTGCCGCGGATTGCGGAGCGGATCAGCAGGCTGGCGGAGAGGTCGCTGGAGGCGAACCCGTTCTTCCTGCCGGAATTCCTTGAGCCGGCTATCCAGGCGATCGGCCGCGGCAACCTGCGTCTCGCCATCTACTCCGACCGCGAAGACCTGCGCTTTTTCGCTCCGGTCGTGACGGGCGGCGGCCGGGTGCTCGGCGGGCGGCGGTTCAGCGTCTGGGCGCATCCCTATGCGCCGCTCGGCTCACCGCTCATCGACAGGGACGCAACGCGGGCGGTGGGAGACGCGCTCCTCCATCACATGCGCACGAGCGGACGCACGCTCTTCACGGCTCCGCACCTGCCGATCGCCGGCGCGTCGGCCGAGATCTTGCGCGAAGCCGCGGAGCGGCACGGGATGTGGACGGTAGCCGAGCGTCAGAAGCGCCCGGTCCTTTATCCGAGCGAGGCCGGCGGCCTTCCGGAGTTCGACCGCATGGTCAGCCACAAGCGCCGGCGCGAGCTCGACCGGCAGCTGCGGCGACTGTGCGAGGCCGGCTCCGTGAGCTTCATGTCGTCCCGCACCGCCTCCGAAATCGAGTCCGCCTTCAGCGCCTTCACGGCGCTGGAGGGCTCCGGTTGGAAGGGGCGCCGCGGCACGGCGATGGTGCGGCGGCAGAACGTGCACGAGTTCGCCCGCATCGCGGTGATGCAGTTGGCGCAGATCGGGCACGCCACGATCGACGTCATGCGCGTCGGGCACACGCCGATCGCGGCGCTCATCCGCATCGACCAGGGCGACTTCTCCATCCCCTGGAAGATCGCGTTCGACGAATCCTTCGCGGCGTTTTCTCCCGGCAAGCAGCTCATGTGCGACGAGACGCGGCGCTGGCTCCATGAGGGGAAGGTGCGCAAGGTCGATCCGGTGTGCGAGGAGGACAATCCGCTCGCCTCGTGGCTCTGGCGCGACCGCGAGCCCTATGGCACCCTGCTGATCAGCACCGGCCGGCTCGGCGTCAATGCACGGCTGAGAGCCGGGCTCGCCAACCTGAAGAGCATCTGCAAGGCCCACGCCAAGGCGCTTCTCCGCCCGAGCAACCCGCGCCCGAAGGCGGTGCAGAAAAAGAAGCGCGCGACGAAAGCGACCCGTCCGCGCCGCTGACGCGCTACTTGCCCGGCAAGCCCGCCACGTAGCCTTCGGCGAGCCTGATCCATCCAGCCAATGCGCGCCCTGCCCCCGCCTCCTTCGCGACCCAGACGTAGCCGCGCATAGGCCTACCGGTGAAGTCCATCGGGCTCGCGCCCGGCTTGGCGAGCGCCTTGGATTCCTGCTCCGCGCCAACGCGGAACATGAGGCGGCTGCCTTCCACGCCGCAGAGCATGTTGCCGTTCAGCATGAAGCAGATGCCGCCGAACATCTTGCGTTCCGAGATACCCTTGCGGTCCTGAAGCGCCTTACGCAGGCGATCTGCAAGGTCGGGATCGTATGCCATGGCTTTGCGTTCCGATTTCTACAAGGCTGTCGCACCGCCATCGATCGGCACCGTCACGCCAGTCATGAAGCTCGAGGCCGGCGAAGCAAGGAGCAGCGCCAGTCCCTTGATCTCGTCAGGCATCGCGATGCGCTTCAGCGGGACGACATCCTCGAAGTATCTCGCGACCTCCGGATCGGCAATGCGCCCGCCGCCGATGTTGGTGCGGAACGGGCCGGGGGCGATGCCGGTGACCAGCACGTTGTGCCGTGCGAGCTCGACCGCCGCCTGGCGGACGAGGTTGACGACCGCCGCCTTCGTCGCGGCGTAGGGATAGCCGACGTTGGGCTCCGCCATCAGCCCGGCGATGGAGGCGACCACCACGATGCGTCCGCTCTCCCGCGGGATCATGTGACGCGCCGCCGCCTGCATGGTGACGAAGACGCCACGCAGGTTCACGTCGATGACCTTGTTCCATTTGTCGGGCGACGATTCGAGCAGCCCGCCGGCCGGCCCGAACTGGAAGCCCGGACCGGAGCTGATGCCGGCATTGGCGACGGCGATGTCGAGCCGCCGGTGAGCGCCTGCTATCGCATCGACGGTCGAAGAGAGGCGGTCCCCGTCCGCGACGTCGACGGCATGCGTCTCGACCGAGGCGCCGCCTCGCTTCAGCTTCCCGGCCGCGACACCGAGGCCCTCCTCGTTCACGTCGAGCATCGCGACGTGCGCACCGTTCGCGGCAAGCACCTCCGATATCGCGAGACCGAGCCCGCTCGCCGCGCCCGTGACGAGCGCCACCTGGCCGGACAGATCGAACAACGCCGTCGCCTGCATGGGCCGCCCTCCCCATCCTTCCTGTATCGTCTCCGACAGCCGCGATCAAAGCCGCAATCGGTATGCAATTCACTTGCCGATAGCGTGACACGGCCAAGGCATCTCGCGCACCTTCTTGAAGCGAACCGATCGTTTGGTATACAAACCTAGCTGAGGACGGAGAAGCCTCGAGGCGGACGACAACGGGGAGGATCGCACGGCCATGAGCACCGCCGGCTCGATCGAGCACATCAGCGGCTGCGCCACCCGCATCATGCGGAAGGGTTCGGGCGCACCCCTCCTCTTCCTGCACGGCGCCGGCGGCGCGCCGGCCTGGCTTC
>CAZMJQ010000003.1:0-3084 GCA_964566475.1 uncultured Propylenella sp.
GGAGACAAACAATGCGGCACGTAGAGACATAGCCCACTCCCCTTGAAGCCCCTGCCCTCAGCCCGGTCCCGCGGCTTGCACGGGTTCTCGCATTACGAGCAGCGATTCCGGCGTGAAGATGGCGGCGGCCCCAAGCGTAGCCCGGATGGAGCCCGGGTCCGGCCTTCGGCCGGCCCGAGGACAGGCTGCGCGCAATGCGGGACGGCGGCGTAGATTGCGAGTCGGTACCCGCATTGCGCTTCGCTTCATGCGGGCTACGGCGGCTACATCGCCTCCGGGCCGCGGCACATGGCGGCGCTGCCGGTGCGGCAGACCTCCACCAGGCCCATCGGCTGCATGATGGCGATGAACTGCTCGATCTTGTTGGTGCGGCCGGTGATCTGGAAGATGAAATGCTCGGTGGTGGCGTCGACCACCTCGGCCTTGAAGGCGTCGGCGAGCCGCAGCGCCTCGATGCGCTCGTTGCCGGTGCCCGCCACCTTGACCAGCGCCAGCTCGCGCTCCAGCGGCCGAAGCTCGTTGCGGCTGCGGGCGACCTCGGTCAAGTCGGTGACCCGGTGCACGCAGACCATCCGGTCGAGCTGCTTGTTGATCTGCTCGATCACGTCGCGCGTCCCGGTGGTGACGACCGTTATGCGCGAGAGATGCCTCTCGTGCTGCGTCTCCGAGACGGTGAGGCTGTCGATGTTGTAGCCGCGGCCGGAGAAGAGGCCGATGACGCGCGCCAGCACGCCGGGCTCGTTGTCGACGAGGACTGAGAGCGTGTGGGTCTCCACCGGATCATGACGGTCCTCGATGAAGTAGGCGGAAGCCGGCGGGGTGACCGCGGGCTGTCCGGTCAGGGTGTCGTTCATTTCAACGTCTCCGTGGATAGCGGACGCGGCAGACCGACCCTGCCGCGCGAGATGGCGATCCCTGCCAGGATGAGGGCGAGGGCGGCGAACGCGGCGGCAGGCGGGCGCTCGGACAGGATGACGAAGCCCCAGAGCACGCCGAAGAGCGGCACCAGGAAATTGATCTGCGCGAAGAAGCCGGCGCCCTGGCGGCGCAGAAGCGCCAGCATGATGAGACTGGCGAGGCCCGTCGGAAACACGCCGAGCATGACCAGCGCGAACCATGCGATGGCGGTCGGCTCCAGCCTCCAGGGCGCGTCGAGCAGAAGGCTCGCGGGAAGCAGCATGACGGAGCCGCAGATCATGATGGCGGCGGATACCGAGTACGGGTCGTGCCCCGAGATGCGCTTGGTGACGATGGCGTTGACGGCATAGCAGAAGGAAGCGCCGACGACCGCGATCTGCCGCACCGTGTCGTCGCCGAGCCGGGCGAGGCTCTCCGGCCCGATCAGGATGACGAGCCCGACGATGCCGAAGGCGACGCCGACGAGCTTCGGAGCGGTCAGCGGCTCGTTGCCGGAGACGAAGCGGGCGAGGATGAGTGTCATGAGCGGCATGCCGGCCATCAGGATCGCGGCGAGGCCGGAATCGATCACCTCCTCGCCCCAGGAGATGAGCGAGAACGGCAGCGCCAGCCCGAAAATGCCGATCAGCATCGCCCACCCCCAGACGCGCGGGTCGGACGGCAGGCGGCGGCCAGTGGCGAGCACGATCGCCGCGAAGAGCAAGGCGCCGATCGCCACGCGCGCGGCCGTCATGGTGACCGGCGGCACGGTCACGATCGCCAGCTTGATGAGCATGAACGAGCCGCCCCAGACCGCGGCCAGGAGGACGAGGAGGGCGTAGTCGAGGGCACGGGGAAGAGGCTGGGTCATGGAGTCAACAAGCGAACGCGAGGAAAATCGGTGATATCGGCAGCTTGTCGGGCGAAGGTCTTGTCAAACGTCACGAACTCGCTTGTTGCCGGCCCTGCGGTAACAGCGTGCATCGCGTCCGCGAAATCGCAACCGTGGACGAACGCATCGATCGCCCGCGCTACCGCCTCGCCGTCGGCGCACCAGACGGATTCGATCCCGAGGAGGCCGACAAGCGCGTCCGCGATCTGCTCGCGTGGGAACCCGTATCGACGGCGCAGCACCCATTCGGTCTCAAGAAGTACGGTATGAGGAACAGCAATCCGGTTTCTGGCAACCAAAGACTCGGCCCTGCGGCCCTGCCGCGGATCATCCTGGACCAGGAATCGGACCACCACGTTCGTATCGATGGCGATCATCGGCTTTTTCGTCGCCAGCGCTCGCGCATCTCATCGTCGACGGCCTTCTCCATCTCTGCCACGGACACAGGACGACCGTGATACTTGAGGCATCCGGCGACCTCCTTGGCCGTCCGGCCTGGGAACACCCGACTGCGCCGAAGCACGACGAAATCCTCACCCTCCTCCACCGTCAAATCGATGCCCGGCGGCCATTTCAGCGAGTCCCGCACGCTTTTGGGAAGCACGATCTGACCCTTGCTCGACAGCTTTGTTCTGTCCATCGCTAACCCCAGTAAGACAAATGTAAGACGAGCGGCCTACCGCAATCTCATCGCTTGTGGCGCCACCGCCTGCGTAGCCCGCGTTCTATCCCCTGCTCGATCATCTCGTCGGTTATGGGGAAGTCGACCTTGAACATGCCCGACACTTCATCGATCGTCGTGGACGGATAGGACTGCTTGCGCCTGAGGACGACGCAATCCTCCTTCTGCTCGACGATGAGATCTGCTCCAGCCGGCCAGTTGAGGGCGTCACGCACCGCCTTGGGAAGCACGACCTGTCCCTTGCTCGAGAGCTTCGTCGTTTCCATGATCACTCTCCGGTAAGACGATGGTAAGACGCAGATAGGCGTGTTTCCATCCCCCGTCAACGTCTCACACCAGCGCCTTGCCGCCGGCGAAGGCCGCGGCGGTGGCTTCGTCGGTGGCTTCCACCGGCAGCAGCATTTCGTTGTGCGCCTTGCCGGACGGAATCATCGGGAAGCAGTTTTCCAGCGCAGCGACACGGCAATCGAACAGCACCGGACGCTTGACGCTGATCATTTCCTTGAGCGCGCCGTCGAGATCGCCGGGCTTGATCGCCTGCAGGCCGACGCAGCCGAACGCGTCCGCGAGCTTGACGAAATCCGGCAGCGCTTCCGAATAGGAATGCGACAGC
>CAZMJQ010000004.1:0-7238 GCA_964566475.1 uncultured Propylenella sp.
CCGACCCCGGCGGAGATCAACACCTGCCGGCAGTTCCTGGTGAGCGCCATCGATTCCTACGGCCGCGCCGAGGCGATCGTCGCCCTCGGCCGCATCGCCCACGAGACGACCGTGCGGGCGCTCGGCCGCAAGCCGGGCGAGTTCCCCTTCTCGCATGGCGCCGTGCACGTTTGCGGCGGCTACCGGCTCTACGACAGCTATCACTGTTCCCGGCAGAACACGAACACCGGCCGCCTGACGACGGAGATGTTCGAGGCGATATTCGAGCGGGTGCGCGACGAGCTGAAACCGGAAGCAGCGCGAGCCTGAAGGTGAGCAAGCGCGGCTAACCTTTGCGCCGCGCTTCAACAATTGCCTTCAGCGCCCGATCCAGGTCGGCGTCGGTCGTCGCCCAGGAGCTCACGCTGATTCGCATGCCCTCGCGGCCCTGCCAGCGTGTCCCGCCGCACCAGCATTCGCCCGAGCGCTGCAATGCCGCGATCGTCGTGCGCGTCCGCTCGTCATCGCCGAACGAGACGACAACCTGGTTCAGCACGACGTCGTTCACGACCTCGATGCCCTCCTCGCCGAGCCTCCCTGCGAGCCATCGCGCCTGTCGGCAGTTGCGGGCAATCATCTCGTCGAGCCCGGAGCGGCCGAGCGACTTCAGCGCCGCCCACACGTCCACCGCCCGGGCGCGGCGCGAGGCCTCCGGCGTCACGTCGATGGCGCTGCGGCGCTCACCGAGGAGCAGATAGGCGCCGGTCGTCGACATCGCGGCGCGCAGGGCCTCCGGCGGCCGCACGAAGGCGATGCCGCAATCGTAGGGGACATTCAGCCATTTGTGAGCGTCCGCCGCCCAGGAATCGGCGCCTTCCAGGCCCGCGGCGAGCGTCGCCAGCTCCGAGGACGCCCGCGCCCACAGCCCGAACGCGCCGTCGACGTGCACCCAGGCGCCTCGTCTGCGCGCCCAGTCGACGACCGCCCCAGCCGGATCGAAGGCGCCGGAGTTCACGTTACCGGCCTGGATGCAGACGATTGTGGGGCCGTCGGTGTCCGGCAGGTGCTGGGCCTGCATCCGGCCCTGACGGTCGGCCGGGACCATCCTGACCCTCCCCCGGCCGAGCCCCAGCATCGCGATGACCTTGTGGATGGAGGCATGCGCTTCTTCGCCGGCGACGAGCGTGATCTCCGGCGCGCCGAACAGGCCACGGTCCTCCACGTCCCAGCCCACGCGGGCGAGAACCGCGTGCCTCGCCGCGGCAAGACAGGCGAAGTTCGCCATGGTCGCGCCGGTGACGAAAGCGCCCTCGGCGTCCCGGGGAAGGTCGAGACAGTCCTTGAGCCAGCGAACCGCCGCCTCCTCGAAGAGGGCGACGCCCGGGGAGCTGATGTAGCCGAAAGAGTTCTGGTCCCACGCCGCGGCCAGCCAGTTCGCCGCCAGGCTCGCGGGCAGCGTGCCTCCGGTGACGAAGCCGAAGTAGCGGCCGCCGGCGCTGGCGACGGTGGCCGGGGAGCCGAATTCGTCCACGAAGGCGAGGACCTCCTGGGCGTCGGCCGGACCGTCCGGGAGCGGCATGTCCAGCGCTCTCTCAAGCCGTGCGAGCTGCGCAGGCTCCGGAAAGACGGGCCGCGCGTCGAGGCCGTCCAGGTAGCGGATGCCGCGCTCCGCGGCATCGGCCAGCAGACTTCGCCGTTTGGTTGGGTCCATGGTGGTTCGCTCAGCCGGCTGCCCCGGCCCTCACCCCTTATCCTTCAGGAGCCGCGACTTCTCCCGCTGCCAGTCGCGCTTCTTCTCGGTCTCGCGCTTGTCGTGGAGCTTCTTGCCCCGCGCCGGGGCGATCTCGACCTTCGCGAGGCCGCGCGCGTTGAAGTAGAGGTTGAGCGGCACGATGGTCATGCCCTCGCGCTGCACCGCGCCGAGGAGCCGGTCGATCTGGCGTTTGTGCAGGAGCAACTTGCGCGGGCGCCGCGGCTCGTGATTGAAGTGGCTCGCCTGCCGGTATTCGGGAATGTTGGCGTTGATCAGCCAGATCTCGCCGTTCTCCGGGCTGACGTAGGATTCCGCGATGTTGGCGCGGCTTTGCCTGAGGCTCTTCACCTCCGTGCCGGTCAGCGCGATGCCCGCCTCCACCGGCTCGCCTATCTCGTAGTTGAACCGGGCCTTGCGGTTGGCGGCGACGATCTTGCGGCCGGGCGTCTCCTTCTTCGCCATCAATTGAGGAGGCCAGCATGGCGCATGGCGGACTCCACCTCGGTGCGCGTCTCCGGCCCGACCGGGACGATGGGAGAGCGCACGTCCTCCGCCATGTGCCCGAGGAGCGAGAGAGCGTACTTCGTCGGCGCCGGGCTCGGCTCGAGGAAGAGCGCGCGGTGGAGCGGCATCAGCCGGTCTTGGTAGACGAGCGCCGCGCCGAAATCCCCGGCCAGGCAGGCCGCCTGAAATTCCGCGCAGAGCTTCGGCGCGACGTTGGCCGTGACCGAGATGCAGCCCTGCCCGCCATGCGCCATGAAACCGAGCGCGGTCGGATCCTCGCCGGAAAGCTGCACGAAATCCGGCCCCATGGCATGACGCTGCAGGCTGGTGCGCGCCAGATTCGCGGTCGCATCCTTCACGCCGATTATGTTGTCGCAGTCCTTGAAGAGCTGCGCCATCGTCTCCACGCTCATGTCGACCACCGAGCGCGGCGGGATGTTGTAGATGATGAGCGGGATCGCGATGGCGCCTGCCACCTGGCGGAAATGCTCGTAGAGGCCCCGCTGGCTCGGCTTGTTGTAGTAGGGCGTAACGACGAGCACGGCGTCGGCGCCCGCCTCCTCGGCGTGCTGGGCGAGCTCGCACGCCTCCCGGGTGCTGTTGGAGCCGGCGCCGGCGATGACCGGGACGCGCTTGTCTGCCGCGGCGATGCAAAGCTCCACCACGCGGCGGTGCTCCGCGTGCGACAGGGTCGGCGACTCGCCGGTCGTTCCCACCGGAACGAGCCCACTCGAGCCTTCGCGGATCTGCCAGTCGACGAAGGCGCGGAACGCCTCCTCGTCGAGCGATCCGTTGCGCATGGGCGTGACCAGCGCCGGTATGGAGCCCTTGAACATGATGGCCTCTAGCGATAGCGGCGCGACGATATTGGCGTCCCGGCCGCAGGGCAAGTCAATCAGCGGTCCCGGAGCCGGTGGAGACGGACCCACGGGTCATGGTAAGGCCTTGCGGCGATGATTTGGACCGCGGGCATGGCCGGATCTCGATTCCCGGCGGGCCTTCATAGGCGCCGCCGCTTGGCAACCGTGGCGCTCACGGCTCTCGCGCTCGTCACGGCGCGGCCGGCCCTCGCCGTGGAGCCCGGAGCCGCCGGCCCTCAGCCCTCCTCCGCTTCGGCGGTGCAGCTGGCGCAGGCGGACGGCACGTTGCGCTTGCCGAGGCCGCGGCCGGGGGGCGCACCCGTAGAGCCCGCTCCGAATGAGCCGGCGGCGGAAGCGGCGGAAGCGGAGCCGGCTGCAGATGCGGTGGATGAAGCGGTCGATACGGAGCCCGCAGCCGAAGCGGCCGCGGCTGCTGCTGGCGAAGACGCCGGGCCCGAGGCGGACACGTCGGCGCTCGCTCCCCTGCCCCGCCCCCGGCCGAGCCTCAGCGAGGCGGAGATGGCCCGTCTCCTGGCGCTCGACTTCCACGGGTTCACGCCGGATTTCCCGCTGCGCGCCACGCTCGACGCGGTCGTGGAACGGCGCTACGCCGGCGCGCGCGAGATGGCCGCCCGGCACGCGGATCCGCTCGTGCCGCGCCTCGTCACGTGGCTCATCGCGCGCGAGCCCGATTCGGGCATGGCGGCCACGGACATCATCGCGGTGCTGCGAAGCCATGCCGGCTGGCCCGAGCCGGAGAGACTCCAGCTGCGGGCCGAGCAGGCATTTCACGCGCTCGGTCCCGAGGGCGAGCCGGTGCTGACGTTCTACAGCCGCGCCGAGCCGCTGACCGTCGGCGGGCGCCTGTCGCTCGCGGGCTCCCTGCGGGCGGCGGGCCGGAGGCAGGAGGCCGCGAGCATCGTGCGCGAGCTCTGGCGCAAGTGGAGCCTCTCGTCGAACCAGGCGACGAGCGTACTGACGCGCTTCGGCTCGATGCTGACGCCGGACGATCACCTGTTCCGCTTCCGCCGCCTGGTGCTTGACCGGCGCACGGACGACGCCGTGGCGCAGGCTCAGCTGCTCGGCGAAGGCTACGATGACCTCGCGCGGGCGGTCATCGCGGTGCTCAGACGGCAGGACAATGCATCGGCGCTGCTCCGCGGCGTCGCGCCCCGGTTCTTTGCCGATCCGCTTTATGTCTTCGGGCGCGTCTTCCTCGTACGCCGCGACGCCCAGCCGATCGAGGCCGCACGGCTCCTGCTGCAGACCCGGCCCGACTCGAAGCTCGAGGGCAACGGCGACGTCTGGTGGGACGAGCGGCGCGACCTCTCCCGCGTGCTGCTCGACCGGGGCACGCCCGATCTCGCCTATCGCATCGTGGCCGAGGCCCGCCCGGAGGGCGAGGCGGAGCGGGTCGAAGCCGCGTTTCACGCCGGCTGGTACGCGCTGAGGTTCCTCGGCGACCCTGCCGCGGCGCAGCGCCATTTTCGCGAGCTGCACACGCTGGCGACGCTGCCGCGCACGCAATCGCGCGCCTCCTACTGGCTCGGCCGCACGCACGAGGCCTGGGGGCGGCTGGCGGCGGCGCGCCTCGACTACGTTGAGGCCGCGCGGTTCGGCGGCACCTTCTACGGCCAGCTCGCGCGCGAAAGGCTCGGGATGGTGACGACCGGGCTGGAACGCACGCCGCGGCCGTCGGCGCTTGACCGCATCCGATTCGCCGAGCGGGAGATGGTGAAGGCCATCCACCTTCTTGCGGCAGCGGGGCATGAGAGCCTCGCCTACCCCTTCTTCGTCGCGCTGGGCGAGACGGTCGACACGCCGGGCGAGGTCGCGCTGCTCATGAGCCTGGCGCGGCGGGTCGATTCTCCGCATGCCGGCATCCGCGCCGCGGCCCGGGCGGAGGAACGCGGCGTTAAGGTGGCGGCGCTGCCGGCGCCGTTCATCGGGGTCCCCGCCGGGCTCCAGCCGCCCGAATCGGTGGACCGCGCCTTCGTCTACGCCGTGACGCGGCAGGAAAGCGCGTTCAACCCGGGGGCCGTCAGCCATGCCGGCGCACGGGGGCTGATGCAGCTCATGCCGGCGACCGCGCGCGCCACCGCCCGCAACGCGCAGCTGCCCTTCTCGCTGCAGCGGCTGACGACCGATCCCCTCTACAACGCCACGCTCGGCGCGCATCATCTCGGCGAGCTGCTCGGGGGACTAAAGCGCTCCTATGCGCTGACCCTCGTCGGCTACAACGCAGGCCCGGGGCGCGCGCTGCAGTGGGTGCGCGACTACGGCGACCCGCGCGACGGCACGGCGGACCCCGTCGACTGGGTCGAGCGGATCCCCTTCGACGAGACGCGCGACTACGTGCAGAAAGTGATGGAGAACCTTCAGCTCTACCGCTCGCGCACCGGCCACCCCCTATCCCTGACCGAGGACCTGATCGGTGCCAAGCCGCCGAGCTGACCCGGCCGCCGCGCTGGCAAGCGCCGCAAACGGGCGGGCGGCGGAGGCCGAAGACGGCGACGGCGAGGTCAGGCGCTTCCGTTCGCGGGACGGGCTTCTCCTGGCCGCGCGCCTCTTCCGGGCGCAGGGGAATCGGTTGCCGCTCCTCTGCCTCCCAGGCCTGTCGCGCAACTCGCGCGACTTCATCGGGCTCGGCCGGTTTTTCGCCGGGCACCCGGGCGAGCCGCGCACTGTCGTGGCTATCGACTATCGCGGGCGCGGCCTCTCCGAGCCCGATCCGAGCTGGCGCAACTACACGCCGGTGGTCGAGGCGAACGATGTCCTCGCCGCCGCCGCCGTGCTCGGCATCGAGCGTGCGATCGTGGTCGGCACGTCGCGCGGCGGGATCATCGCCATGCTGCTCGGCGCCCTGCGGCCGGCCCTTCTCGCGGGCGTGGTGCTGAACGATATCGGGCCCGTGGTGGAAGGCGCGGGGCTGGCGCGAATCAAGAGCACGCTCTCCGCACGCCGGCGGCCGGTGGCGAGCTGGGACGAGGCCGTGGCGGCGGTGCGCGGCGCCGCGGAAGAGGCTTTCTCCGCCCTTTCGGACGAGGACTGGCGCGCGTTCACGAAGGCCTTCTACGCCGAGACCCGCTCCGGCTTCGCGCCGCAGTTCGATCAGAGGCTCGTCCGGACGGTCGACGACGTCGACTTCACCGAGAAGATCCCGCCGCTCTGGCCGCAGTTCATGAGCCTGGCGCGGGTGCCGGTGCTGGCGATTCGCGGCGAGCATTCCGACATCCTGAGCGAGCGGACGCTGAAGGAGATGGGCCAGCGCCATCCGCGTTACGAATCGTTAACCGTGCCCGGCCAGGGGCATGCGCCCCTGCTCAGGGACGCCGGGACACTGGAGCGGATCGCCGGGCTTGCGCGGGGATGCGAGTAGACTGCGGCCGGCCAAACTGGCGAGCGAGGGCGAGCGGGCAGGCAGCGACCTCGAAACCGCCCTTAGCCGGCGAGACCTTGCGTGAGAAAATGATGTCTGAAAGCGCCATGTCGGCTTTGAAACTTACCGGCAACTGTGTTCAAATAGCCTCACACTTTCGGGACAAATCCGCTATGGAGGGGCTCCGGTGCCGAATTTGGGAGGTGGGGCATGGATGATCTTGTGACACGCCGGACGCTGGCGAAACTGCTTGGCGTTGCGCTTGCAGCAATTCCGGTGTCGAAGGCCCTTGCTGGGAACGCTGGGAACGACACAGAAGGTGACTCTGAGAACGAGCCGAGCGCGCCGACGGATGATACCGGCGGCACCGAAAGCAGCATCGAGAAAGAGCCTGAGAGCGATTTCGGTGACGACGTCGGCGACGACGAAGGGCAGGACGACAAGTTCGACCCTGAGGACTTTGCCGATACCGACGGAAACGCCGGAAACGCATCCGACGTGCGGCTCAAGAGGGACGTTCAGCTGTTGGATCGCCTTGAGAACGGGCTAGGGATTTATCGCTACCGCTATCTCTGGAGCGATGAAGTCTATGTCGGGGTCATGGCGCAGGAAGTCGAGAAGACGGTGCCACAAGCGGCATTTCGGGCTCCGGACGGCTACCTGCGAGTCGACTATCGCCGTCTGGGCCTGCGGCTCATGCGGTGGGATGAATGGTTGCGAACCCGCTCGTTGAAGGCTCTGGCCGCCTAAGCGGTCGAGCGTG
>CAZMJQ010000005.1:0-13049 GCA_964566475.1 uncultured Propylenella sp.
ATAGACGCCCTGCGTCGCCTGGTTGGAGGCACGCGGGTCGCCGGCGAGCGCGACGGCGTTGGCGTATTCCGGCTTCAGCAGGTCGGGCCAGTCGGCCGGCGAGCTCTCGACGAGGTCCTTGTTCACGACAAAGGACATCACGCCGTAATAGTCGCCGTACCAATAACCGTCGGCATCCTTTGCGCTGTCGGGGATCGTGTCCCACGTCGCGACCTTGTAAGGCTGGATGAGGCCCTCTTCCTTCGCCAGCGGTCCGTAGGACAGGCCGACGTCGATCACGTCGGGCGCCTGCGGTCCGGTGTTGCCGATGTTGGCCCGGATCGCCTCCAGCTCGTCGGCGGAGCCGGCGTCCGGATTGAGCTCGTTGACGGTGATTTCCGGATACTTCGCCTTGAACCCGGCGATCACGTCGCCGTAGCCGCACCAGGAATGCGGCAGCGCGATCGTCGTCAGCATTCCTTCTGCGTTTGCAGCGTCGATAAGCTCCTGGCTCTGCGCCAGTGCCGTCCCTGCCGAGGCGCCCAGGGCAAAGCCCGAGACCGACGCCAGCAAAACAAGGGTTTTCTTCACTCCCATCTTCCCCTCCTACCGGGCCGACAACCGCGTCGGCCGACTCCGCTCACGCCCAAGTGCCGACAGCCGGCACTGGCCTGCGCCTCATGTCCGTTCCTGTCGAAGGCCAAGTTGCCACGCTTGGCTGTCATTTCGATGATGCTTGGGTGACCCTCAGCCTGTCGAAGAAAGCTTATGCCGATTTCTCGCCCGCTGCCAGCGAATTGCTCCGGCACGGGTGGCGGCCTGCGGTGTCGCCGGCGGCCCATGGCCTCCGCGCTGCAAGGGATCACAGAACATGCTCGGTCAGGCGGGCAGGCTGGACACCATCTTCACGACGACGATTTTCAAGAGCGGTATGGTCGAGTTGCGAATTGACGGCGGTCCAGCAGTCTGGCCACCGCTTCCTGGACAAGGGCGGGGATGCTTTCGGGATCATCCAGGTAGGCGCTTTCCAGCAGGCCATCCGATACGGCGACGAGGAGGGAGGCGGTGACGGGCGGAGCCGGATCGCCGTCCGCTGCAAGAAGGTCCCGGAGGCTGTCGTAATGCCATGCGCGGCGCGCATCGATGGCCTGCCGCACGGGGCTGGTCGGGTCTGGGTACTCGGCCGCCGCGTTGAGGAACGGACACCCCCGCCAACCTCCCGCGACCACGGCCTCGCTGATACGCCCCATGATGGCCGCGATCATTTCCCGTGGAGGCTGCGTCGGCAGCGCCGCCACTGCCGCCCGCCCGAGCCGGTCAATCTCTTCGAGATAGGCGACGACGAGTTCCTCCTTCGAGGGAAAGTGATGGTAGAACGTCGCCTTGGCCACGCCGGCTTCCGCGATGATGCGGTCAATGCCGACGGCATGGATACCTCCCGCGTAGAAGAGCCGGGTCGCGGTGTCGAGCAAGCGGCGGCGGGCGGGGCTCGCTGCCGGGTCGCTATGAGAAGCGCCTTTTTTCACCCATTGACTCTAACAGACAGGTCTGTATATTGCCAATCAGACAGACCTGTCTGTGTGGGGATTGTTGTGAAGGCGACTGAAACTTCCGAAATCATGCGCCGGTTCAACCAGGCGTTTCTCGATCACGAGCCCGCGATCCTCAAGGACCTGATCGCACCGGACTGCGTCATGGAGTCGATCCAGCCGGCGCCGGACGGAACGCGATATGAGGGGTACGACGCCTGCCTGGCGTTCTGGGAGGCAGTGGCCGCCGACCGCATTGCCTATTTCGAGGTGGAAGACACCGTCGCGATGGGCGACCGCGCGATCATCCGTTGGCGCTTCAATTTCGGCGACGGCGGGTCGGTTCGCGGTGTCAACCTGATGCGTGTCCGCGACGGTCAGATCGTTGAAGCGCTGGGCTATTCGAAATCACCGGGTCAGTCGGCGCCTTTGCCTGAGTGAACCGCTGTGTGGGGCGGTCTCGCCCGCGCCGCGCCAAGTCGGCGCCCGTCCGGCAGGCTTCACCAACTGGTTCCGCGACGCTCTGACGGCCGCCGGGCTCCCGGCCGGCCTGTCACCGCACGGGCTCCGCAAGGCCGCCTGCCGGCGGCTGGCAGAGGCGGGATGCACGCCGCACCAAATCATGTCTATCAGCGGCCACCGGAACATCACCGAAGTCATGACCTACACTGAGGCGGCCAACCGCGCCCGCCTGGCGGTCGAAGCCATGGCGACGATCACTGTGATTCCAAAGGACGAAGATCGGAAGACCGTGTGATGAACTAAAGGGTAGATTTTGCGATCAATCCGCCCGCAACCCCGAACGCCACCGACACTATTCCTCCCATGAGAGAGATGGTGCCACGAACCCGCCGTTCATGCCCCGGGTCGGGTTTCTTCTGCCCCGGTAGAGTCTCTTCTTCTAGTCGATGCTGTTCGTCTGTTCCCGGCTGTTGCCAATTGAGTGCCAGCTTAGCGCCTATCCATGCTACCAGGATTGCAACCGCGGCACCCTCTCCAAGCCCATAGCAGCAACACGAATGCCAGCGTTCGTTCAAAAACACCCACGAATTCCGGAGGCATGCCGCCTCTACCTTTTCCGGGCACATCGCAAAGCACTTCGAGCAGACGCACGAAACCCCAAGCGAACACATGGCCGACGGCCAGAGTAGCCACCCAAATGAGCAAGACGACGACACAAGTCGGCAGTGTAGTCAGCGACGTGAAATAAGGGGCCATACCGAAGCCAACTTAACGGCAGGAAGCTTCCTGTGGAACCTGCCAAGCGGAGGTGACGGCAGCTATCACAGCCCTCCCGAGTCCATAGCGCGAACGGGAAGTGTCAAACCTCAGCGACGGGTTTGACAATCAGGGCGAAAAAACGAAGGGAAAATCAAAAACCGCTTGGGGTACATGGCGCTCCCTAGGGGAATCGAACCCCTGTTTCCGCCGTGAGAGGGCGGCGTCCTAGACCGCTAGACGAAGGGAGCAGCGGCGGACGCGCATATAAGCGCGCGGCCCTGCCCCGCGCAAGGGAGGACGCACAGGGAGGACGCGGGCTGCGGCGTCCTCCTGCGGAATTCGTGCGGCGTCAGGCGGCAGGGCCCGGCGTCGCGGCCTCCTCGACGGCGGACGCCTTTTTCTCGGCGGACGCCTGCTCCTCGGCGGAGGCCGGGCTACCGGTCATCCGTGCGATGGCCTGGCCCTCGCGCCACACGGCATAGATGGCGCCCGCGCACATCGCAGCCGCCACGACGATCGCGGCGCCGGGGAAGAAATCGGAGAGGAGAAAGGCAAGGAAGAGGCCCGAGATCAGGAACCCCAGCTCGCTGACCGACTGCCGCATCTTCATCTGGCCCGTCAGCATCTCCGCGCGCCAGGCCGCCTCGCTCCGATAGTCTTGGTTCTCCATTGCGGTACTCCATACTGGGCGGCGGTCGCCGCCGCTTCCCCAAAGATGACAATCGGGCGACCAGTGCGGCCGCCCCGACGTGAAGCGCTACCTCAGCATAGACTCGTAAACGCACCGCAACCGGAAAGTGTTCGTTTCCTCAGCGCTGCAAAAGAACCTGGTAAGATGTCGACTGCCGGCCGGAGCGGAGCGCCTGGCGGCGACGGCCGGCCGCTACTCCTCCGCCAGGCGGCGGCGCGCCAGCTCGGCCCCGGTCGCGAGATCGACGAGGATGAGGACGGTCCGGCCGTCCGGCCCGACGAGGCTGAGGAGCGCGCGATCGCCGTCGAGCGCCGTTCCGGTCAGCCGGTGGCCGGGCGGGACGGCGATCTCGCCCGAAACCGGAGCGTCGGCGGAAAGGCTGGCGCCGGCTGGCGGCGACGTCCCCCTTCCTTCGCTGACCTTGTAGACAATGGCGGCGAAGACCGCGATAAGCCCGGCCATCATGATGCCGCCGGAGACAAGGAGCAGACGCACGAGCTTGCGCCTCAGCCGCTCCTGGGCCGGGTCGAGCGGCGGCTCGTCATCGTCGTGAGCGCTCATTGGCCGAACCCATAGAGAAGCCGACCTTCCGGGTCGAGCCTGAGGAGGCGGGCGAGCGCCTCGACGCGTTCCTGGCGCGTCGCGACACGCGCTTCTCGCGAAGCCGCATCAAGGCGCTGATCAAAGGAGGCGCGGTGAGCCGCAACGGCGGCGCGCTGACCGATCCCGCGGCACGCATCGCGGCGGGAGACGCGATCGAGCTTGCGGTGCCCCCGCCGGAGCCGGCCGTGCCCGCCGGGGAGCCGATCCCGCTCGATATCGCCTACGAGGACGACGACATCGTCGTCATCGACAAGCCGGCGGGGCTGGTGGTGCACCCGGGCGCCGGCAACCAGACCGGCACGCTGGTCAACGCGCTCATCGCCCATTGCGGGGAGAGCCTTTCCGGGATCGGCGGGGTGAAGCGGCCGGGCATCGTGCACCGGCTCGACAAGGACACGTCGGGGCTGCTGGTCGTCGCGAAGCACGACGCGGCGCACCGGGGCCTCGCCGAGCAGTTCGCCGATCACGGTCGCGAGGGCCCGCTCAGGCGCGAATACCTGGCCCTTGTCTGGGGAGTGCCGGAACCCCACATGGGCGCCGTCGGGGCTTCCCTAAAACGTGATGACCGCAACAGGCTGAAGCAGGTCGTCGCCCGCTCGGGCGGCCGCCGCGCCGTCACCCGCTACGAGGTCCGGGAGGAATTTGCAGATCGCGCCGCGCTGGTGGCCTGCCGGCTGGAGACCGGCCGAACTCATCAAATCCGCGTCCATATGGCGCATATAGGTCACCCGCTAATCGGAGACACAACATATGGTGCCGGCTTTCTGACGAAGGCCGAGACGCTTCCGGGCCCGCTCAAGGCGGTCGTCAGAGCGCTTTCCGGCCATGCGCTGCACGCACGCCTGCTGCGCTTCCGCCACCCGTGCACCGGCGAAACGATGCAACTAGAGTCGGAATTACCGGCGAAACTGGCCGGACTCGTAGAACTGTTTCGGAAACTCGGCGTTTAGTGAAGAGCCGTTTCTTTCGCGGTCGCAAAAGCGACGTGATGATATGCTCGATTCAGAATGGCTGCCGGTCGTCCCCGCAAGCGGGGACCCATCGGCCGAGCCGGGAAGGACGAACCATGGCGAAGGGCAACATACCGGTCTTCCGCTCCGGTGACGGAGGGCTGACCCGCTACCTGGAGGAGATCCGGCGCTTTCCGATGCTGGAGCCCCAGGAAGAGTACATGCTGGCCAAGCGCTACAACGAGCACGGCGACCGCGACGCGGCGCACCGGCTCGTGACAAGCCATTTGCGCCTCGTGGCGAAGATCGCCATGGGCTACCGCGGCTACGGCCTGCCGATCGGCGAGGTGATCTCCGAAGGCAATGTCGGCCTGATGCAGGCGGTGAAGCGTTACGACCCGGAGAAGGGGTTCCGGCTCGCCACCTACGCCATGTGGTGGATCAAGGCGGCGATCCAGGAATACATCCTGCGCTCGTGGAGCCTGGTGAAGATGGGGACGACCGCCAACCAGAAGCGGCTGTTCTTCAATCTCCGGAAGGCGAAGAGCCAGATCTCGGCGCTCGACGAGGGGGACCTGAATCCGGAGCAGGTGAGGCAGATCGCCCAGAAGCTCTCCGTCAGCGAAGAGGAGGTGGTGTCGATGAACCGCCGCCTCTCCGGCGACGCGTCGCTCAACGCGCCGATCCGCGCCTCGGAGGGCGAAACGGGCGGCGAGTGGATGGATTGGCTGGCGGACGAGCACGAGACGCCGGAGGAGACGCTGGCCGAGCAGGACGAGCTTCGGCAGCGACGCGCCATGCTGGCGGATTCGCTCGACGTGCTCGACGACCGCGAGCGGCGCATCTTCGAGGCGCGCCGGCTGGCCGACGAGCCGCTGACGCTGGAGCAGCTGTCGGAGGAGTTCGACGTGAGCCGCGAGCGCGTGCGGCAGCTCGAGGTGCGCGCCTTCGAGAAGGTGCAGAAGGCGATGCTGAAGGCGACGCGCGAGCGCGACCGCGGCCAGGCCGCGCTGATGGCGCCGGCTTAGTTGTGCGCCTCCGCGCCTGAGTCCGCGGCCCGGAGCAGGCCGCGGAACCGCTTCACGATCAGCTCGATGAAAGCGCTCGTGGCGGGCGCCAGATGCCGACTGCTCGGATACACGACGTAGAGTCCCCGCCGCGTCGCCGTGTAGCGCTCAAGGACGGCGACGAGCCGCCCTTCTGCGAGATGGCGAGATGCCACGGCGGCCGGTATCCGCGCGATCCCGAGCCCGGCAACGGCCGCATGCAGAGCGAACTGCATCGTGTTGACGGCGATCCTCCCGCTTACGGGAACCGTCTGCCTCGGGCCGGAGCCTTCCAGACGCCATACCGTACCCTCCAGCGAGCCGCCAAGGACGATGCAGCGGTGCTTCTTGAGGTCCGCCGGCCTTCGTGGCACGCCGGCTTCCTTGAGATAGGCCGGGCTGGCGCAGAAGATGTGGCGCGCGGTGCCGAGCCTGCGCGCGACGAGACTGGAATCCGCGAGCTCGCCGGAGCGGATCGCGACATCGATGCCGCTATCGACGAGGTTGAGACTCTCGTCGGTCAAGAGCACTTCGACGCTCGTTTGCCTGTGCCGGGCAAGGAACTCCCCCACCGTTTCGACCATGAAGGGCGAGCTGAAGTCGGCTGGCGCCGAAATGCGTATCGTGCCGCGCGGCTCGCTCCGCGCGGCGGCGAGCCCTTCGTTCGCCGCTTCGATGGCGGCTAGCCCGACGCGGCACTCGCGGGCGTAGCGGCTTCCCGCATCGGTGAGACGGACGGAGCGGGTGGTGCGGTGGAGGAGCCGCGTCCCGAGCTCGGATTCCAGCTCCGACACCTTGCGGCTAACCGTGGTCTTCGGGTGGCCGAGCGCCCGGGCTGCCCCGGTAAAGCTTCCAACCTCCGCCACCTTCAGGAAGATCGGAATCCGGTTGAGGTCCATTGTGCCTAATCCCGGTACAGTGTTTCTCGATTGTATCCACTAGCGCATCAATGGCAAGCACGGCATCTGTTCTCCCGTTGCCAAATCGGGAGAATGTCATGTCTCAGAAGCTGAACGTCCTGGTCACCGGAGCCGCCGGCCAGCAGGGCGGCGCCGTTGCGCGCGCAATTCTCTCTCGCGGCCACGGCGTCAAGGCGCTGACACGCAATGCCGGGAGCCCTGCGGCCGAGCGGCTGCGAGCCGCCGGGGCGGAGGTCGTTGCAGGCGATTTCAACGATCCGGCGTCGCTGCGACGAGCGGCGGAGAACGTGGACACGCTCTTCCTGATGGGGACGCCCTTCGAGGCCGGCGCCGACACCGAGACGAAGCAGGGGGTGGAGGCAATCGACGCGGTAAGGGACTCCGGCATCGGCCATATCATCTATTCTTCGGTCGGCTCGGCCGATCGGAAGACCGGCATTCCGCACTTCGACAGCAAGTTCGCAGTGGAACGGCATCTCGCCGCCTCCGGCGTTCCGTATACCGTGAGCGCCCCGGTCTACTTCATGGAGAACCTGCTTTCGCCCTGGCTGGCCGGCCCGCTTGCCGAGGGCCAACTCGCCATGGCGTTGCCGCCGGCGCGGCCGCTCCAGCAAGTCGCGCTTGCAGACATCGGCGCGTTCGTGGCGAGCCTCGTCGAGCGCCGCGATTCCGTGTTCGGCCGCCGCATCGATATCGCCGGCGACGACCCAAGCGGCATGGCGGTCGCGCAGGCCGTCTCGGATGCGGCGGGAAGACCCATCGTCTACAGCGAGGTCCCGCTCGACGCCGTGAAGCAGCAGAGCCCCGAGTTGGCGCTCATGTTCGAGTGGTTCGATGAGGTCGGCTATCGTGCGGACATCCCCGCGCTGCGCTCCGAGTTCGACGATGTGACGTGGCACAGCTGCTCCAACTGGGCAGCGGAGCAGGACTGGAGCCACCTCTCGGACAGACCGGCTAAGACCGCCTAAGCCGGCTGGCAGGGCCGGATATGTCGTTGACCGCCTCTCAACCGGGCTTGGCGCGGTCTTGCCCCGTGCGCATGCGGCGCAGCAGGCGCCCGTCGATGACGGCGAGGCCGATGCCGATCAGCGCCATGCCGGCCGCCTTGCTGAGCGTGATATCCTCGCCGAGCAGCAGCCAGGCGAAGAAGAGGGCGACGACCGGTATGAGCAGCGTGACGAGCATGGTGTTGGTGCCGCCCGCGCTCACGATCAGCGCCCAGTAGATGATGTAGGCGAGGCCGGTGGAGAGAACGGCGAGCGCGACCAGCGCAAGCACCGGCTCGACGCCCGGCATGCCGAGCGCCCACGGGCGATCGAAGACGAGCATGAGCGGCAGGAGGAGGAGCGTCGCGGCGCTCAGCTGGCAGGTGGCGGACACGGTCGGATGGATGCCGGCGAAGCGGCGGCCATAGACGGCCGAAAGCCCGTAGCCGAAGGTCGCCACCAGCATCGCGCCGACGGCCAGGAGGTCGCCGGTCAGGCCGGCTACCGCCTGCGGCCCGCTCATCGCCGCCACGCCGCCCATGCCGAGGAGGATGCCGACCAGCTTCGCGGGCGTGATGCGCTCGTCCGCGGTGGCGAAATGCGCCACGATCAGCGCGAAGATCGGCGTCGTGGCGTTGAGGATGGAGGTGGAGCCCGCGCCGAGCCGGCTCGTGGCGTAGACGATGAGCGTGAAGGGCACGACATTGTTGAGGAGGCCCATCACCACGTAGCGGCCGTAGATCGCGGGCTGCGCGGGATATGTCATGCCGCGCGCGAGCACGATCGCGTGGAGCACCAAAGCCGCCAGCCCGACCCGGAAGAAGACGAGCGTGAAGGCCGGGATTTCCGTCGCCGCCACCTTGATGAAGATGAACGACACGCCCCAGAGCAGCGCAAGCGCCGCGAGCAGCGCCCAGCCGCGGCCGTCCAGTCCCGGCGCTGCACTTGTCATCGGTTTGCCTTTAGGGGGAACGCCGATTCGCCGCTACCCGATTTCCGCCAGCGCCCTGCCTGCGGCCGGCCACGACCACCCCGCCGATGATCAGGACGGCGCCGACCAGGTGGTGCCATCCCGGCCGCTCGCCGAGAAAGACGATGGCGAGCAGCGAGCCGAAGAGCGGAATAAGGTGGAAGAACGGCCCGGCCCGGTTGGCCCCGATGATCTGCACGCCGCGATTGAAGAAGAGGTAGGCGAGGATGGAGGGAAAGATCGAGACATAGGCGAGCGCGGCATAGCCGCCCGCGGTAAGACGCTCGATGCGCGAGCCGGCGGCGAGCTCGATCACGGCGAACGGGGCGAGCAGGACGGCTCCGAGCCCGATCGTGACGGCGAGGAAGCTGATCGGGGCGATTCCCGGCCGCTGGCGCAGCAGCGCGGAATAGAGCGCATAGACGGCGATCGCGGTGAGCATGACGACGTCGCCTATGTTGAGGGCGAGGCTTGCGAGCCGCGCCGGATCGCCGCCGCTGACGATCGCCAGCACGCCGACGAGCGAGGTGACGATACCGGCGGTCTGCGCACGCGAGAGCGGGTCGCGCCAGAGCGCCCAGCTCCACAGGCCGATCAGCAGCGGCGCGCTCGACTGCAACACCGAGACGTTGATCGCGGTCGTGTACTGCAGGCTCCAGTATTGCAGCGTGTTGAAGGCGGTGATGCCGGTCAGCGACAGGAGCGCGATCATTCCGAAATGGCGGCGGATGACCGGGAGGTCCACGCGCACGCTCCTCCAGGCGAAGGGCGCGACGATCAGGAACGCCATGGTCCAGCGGATCTGCGCCAGCATGACGGGGGGAATCTCGCCGACCACCGCGCGCCCGATCACGGCGTTCCCGGCCCAGAAGAGCGAGGTCAGGGTCAGGAGAAGGTAGGGCCGGTCAAGCAGGCGCTGCAGCGGGGCCATGAGGATCGTGCGAGGCCGGGGGCGGGCAATCTGCAATTACCCCATGACGCCGCATGGAGAAACCGGCGACGGGACGGAGCCGGAGATCGTCTACGGAGTCCAGGTCGCCATCACGGTTTCAAAGACCTTGTCGCCGGGTATGCCCTTTTCGAAGGTGAGCAGCGCCCGGGTCTGGTCGTTGAACAGGATCGGCACGTCGAACCACGACCCTTCCCGCAAGAGCTGGATGTTGCGCTCCACCTGCTCCTCGTCGTCGGACAGGGCGATCCAGAAGAGGTCGTTGGTCACCGGCACGGCGGCGCCAGCGAGCGGCTGGCCGCGCGCCTGCTCCGTCTGCTTCAGGACAAGGGCGGGCACGCGCTGGATCGGGCTCCCCCCGAGATCGCCGGTGAACTCTACCTCCACCAGGTGGCTTGCCGGAAGCGAGCCGTCGTAGTTCTTGTAGATGGTGACGGTGGCCTGCACGTCGCGCCCGGGGATGTTGAGCGTGGCGCGGATCGCGGGATTGCCGTCCTTGGTGATGTTGGCCCAGGTGGCAGTCCCCTCGCTCGCCTCGCCGGACTGCCCTTCCCCGCCTTGGAAGTAATAGATGGCGCGCTGACCGACGAGGCTCGTGTCCGCTTCGTCCTGCTGCAGGGCGGCCGTCGCCTGCTCGTTGTCAGGTCTCAGGTTCGCCGCCGTTTCGGGAAGCTCGACCCCGCCGGAGGAGGGAGGCAAGCCCGCCACCGTCTCCGCCGGCGGCGGGGCTTCCGATCCGTTGATCAGGCGGTCCATCTGCTTGTCGAGGTCATCGGAGCCGTCGTCCTGCGTCACCACCTGCGCCGGCGCCGGCTCCGCCTCTTCCGATCCGAGGCCGAACAGGCCGAGGACCATGTCGCGCTGCGAGTACGCGTAGGTGCCGATACCCACGACGACCAGGACGACCACCAGCAGGCCGATCAGGGCGGGAATGCGGGAGGCGCGGTCCTCGTCGTCGCCGAAATCGTCCTCCTCGTCGTCCTCCTCGAACTCCTCCTCTTCGGACGCGTCATGGCGCGGAGGCTGGACTGGAGCCTGCTGCCGCGCAGCGGGAGGCGCGGGCGCGGGCGCGGGCGCGTATGTCGTTTCCGGCTCGGGCGAAGGCGCGAAGACCAGTTCGTCCGACCCTTCCGCGGCGTACTCCGACTCGAGCCGCACGACGGCGTCCTCGAGCTCCTGGTGCTGCGCCTCGATCTCGCGGCTCGACAGCGGCGGATCGACCGCCGTGAGCTGACGCGCCAGCGCGGCGCGCGCGCGCTGGTATACCGCCTCGCGCATGTCGGGGCTGGGGTCCGGCAAGGCGGAGATGGAACGCCTGAGGATCGACGCGTAATCCGGCATGGTAACTACTTTACTTACCCACGAACCCCCGAAAAATGGTTAATCCTGAAACGGATCGCGGACAAGGATGGTATCGTCGCGCTCGGGGCTGGTCGACAGGAGAGCCACCGGCGCCTGGATCAGCTCCTCGATGTGGCGTACGTATTTCACCGCTTCGGCCGGCAAATCTGCCCAGGAGCGCGCCCCGGCGGTCGATTCCTCCCATCCCCGGAGCGTTTCGTAGCGCGGAACGACGTTGGCCTGGGCCGCCTGGCTTGCCGGCAAACGATCCAGCTCCGTTCCGTTCAGCTCGTATCCCACGCATATCCTGATTTCCTTCAGACCGTCGAGCACGTCAAGCTTTGTCAGCGCAACGCCTTGAATCCCCGATACTTTCACGGTCTGGCGCACGAGCACCGCATCAAACCAGCCGCAGCGCCGCTTGCGCCCCGTGACCGTGCCGAACTCGCCGCCCCGATCGCCGAGGAACTCGCCCACCTCGTTCTTCTGCTCGGTGGGGAAAGGCCCCTCCCCGACCCGCGTCGTGTAGGCCTTGGTGATGCCGAGCACGTATCCGACCGTCCCGGGACCGACGCCGGACCCCGTCGCCGCCTGGCCGGCCACCGTGTTGGAGGAGGTGACGAACGGATAGGTCCCGTGGTCGATGTCGAGGAGGGCCCCCTGCGCCCCCTCGAAGAGGATGCGGGCGCCGGCCCGGCGCCTGGCGTCGAGCAGCGCCCAGACGGTGTCCATGTAGGGGAGCAGCCGGTCGGCCACCGCGGCGAGCTCGGAATATATTGTCTCGCAGGCGATCTCGGGCTGTCCCAGGCCGCGCCGGATGGCGTTGTGATGCACGAGCAGGCGGTCGATCTTCTGCGGCAGCGTGCGAAGGTCGGCGAGGTCCATGAGGCGGACCGCGCGGCGGCCGACTTTGTCCTCGTAGGCGGGCCCGATGCCGCGTCCGGTCGTGCCGATCTTGGCGCCCGGCGCCGCGGCGCTTTCACGCAGCACGTCGAGCTCGCGATGCAGCGACAGGATGAGCGTGGCGTTGTCGGCGATCCTCAGCCGCTCCGGCGTGATCGTCAGCCCCTGGCTCCCGACCTTCTCGATCTCGGCGATGAGCGCATGCGGGTCGAGCACCACGCCGTTGCCGATGACGGCGAGCTTGTCGGGCCGCACGACGCCGGCCGGCAGCAGGCTGAGCTTGAAGGTGGTGCCGTCGACGACCAGCGTGTGCCCCGCATTGTGCCCGCCCTGGAAACGCACCACGATGTCGGCGCGCTCCGACAGCCAGTCGACGATCTTGCCCTTACCCTCGTCGCCCCATTGCGAGCCGACGACTACGACATTGGCCATGTCAGAACTTCTTTCCCAAACCGGCGTCCTTCATGATCTTGTTGGCAAGCGCGCGGTTCCGAACCTTGCCGTCCACCGTCACCTTCACTCCGGTCCCCGGATCGATCCAGATTTCGTGGTCGCCTTTCGCCGGACGGTGGAAGCGCCAACCCGCTTCGCTCAACTGCCTGCGAATCCTGCGTGTATAGTCGGTCACCGCCCATCTCCGAAATGATTCGCTCCACCGTATTGTTGGGTTTTCAGAGCGCAACGCACCAGGATGCGATGTCGGAAAACGGGGCCATTTAGGGAGGCCGGGAGCTCAATCCTGAAACTACTCTGCGGCGATGGGCGTAAGTTCGTCCTCCCTCTCGGCGATAATGCGCAGAACCGCATGTTCAGGCATCTGGTCTTCCAGGAAATCCGGAATGAGAAGGAGCAGGCGCTCGCGAAGCTCCTCCAAAGTCTCACCGGACGAGTTCAGCCCGCGGATGCTGGTCTCCGCCGTGTACCAAACTCCGCCTTCGGAGTCCCATTTTGCCCAGACGTA
>CAZMJQ010000006.1:0-9734 GCA_964566475.1 uncultured Propylenella sp.
GTGCCGAGCGTGACGATGAAGGGCGGCAGCCGCAGCAGCGTGACGAGGAGCCCGTTGAGCAGGCCGCAGGCGAGCCCGGTGAGCAGGCCGGCCACCAGAGCGATGGGCGCCGGAACGCCGAAATCGATGGCGAGCTTGCCCATGACGATGGAGGACAGGACCATGATCGCGCCGACCGAAAGGTCGATGCCGGCGGTGAGGATCACCAGCGTCTGGGCTGTGCCGAGGGTCGCGATGAGCGTGACCTGGGCGAGGATCAGGCTCAGGTTCAGCGAATTGAGGAACCGGCCGTCCGTGACGAGGATGAAGGCGAAGCCGGCAAGGACGAGGATCAGGAACGGGATCGTCGTGGGGTACTGGTGAAAGAAATGCTGCAGCCGGCGCAGCGCACCCGGCTGCTCGTCCTCGAACGAGGCGACTCCGGCCGCGGCTCCGACAAGCCCCTTCTCGGCGACCGCCGACCCGCCTGACTCGTCGCTCATGCCCTCCCCCCGCGCGTACATCGCGGCGGAGCCGCCCCGGGCGTCGTATCGCGCCGTTAGGGCGGCTCCAGCTCAGCTCACATTAGTCCAGCAGACCGTGGGGAGATCAACCCCAGCAGAGCTCCAGGCCTTCCTCGACGCCGATCGAGGGAACGCCTTCGACCGGCTCGGCCGTGATCAGCGTCGCGCCGGTGTCGAAGAAGTCGAGGCCCTCCGTCACCATTTCCGGCTTCTCGCCGGTCTCGGCATACTTGGCGATGGTCTCGAGCGCCATGGACGCCATCTTGTGCGGGTATTGCTGCGAGGTTGCGCCGATGATGCCTTCCTCGACGTTCCGCACGCCCGGGCAGCCGCCGTCGATGGAGACGACCAGCACCGAGCCATCGTCCTTGCCGACCGACTTCAGCGCTTCCCATGCGCCCGCGGCCGCCGGCTCATTGATCGTGTAGACCACGTTGATGTCCGGGCAGCGCTGGAGCAGCGTCTCCATCGCGGTGCGTCCGCCCTCCTCGGAGCCTGCGCTCATCTCGTGACCGCAGATGCGCGCATCGTCCTCGTCACCGTAGCGATTGGGGTCCTTCACGTCGATGCCGAAGCCCTGCATGAAGCCCTGGTCGCGGAGGTAGTCGACTGTGGGCTGGTTCACGGCCAGGTCGACCATGGCGATCTTGGCGTTCTCCGCCTCGGCGCCGAGCTTGGCTTTGGCCCACGCCCCGATCAGGCGTCCTGCCTCGCGGTTGTCGGTCGCGAAGGTGTAGTCGGCCGCGTCGATCGGATCGAGCGGCGTGTCGAGAACGATGACGAGAAGCCCGGCATCCCGGGCCTGCTGGATCGTCGGCACGATGGCGCTGGAGTCGCTCGGCACGATTGCGAAGCCGACCGCGCCAGCGGCCATGAGACTCTCGATCGCGGCGATCTGGCCTTCGTTGTCGCCGTCGAAATCGCCGGCAAAAGCGCGCAGCTCGAGACCGAGCTCCTCCGCCTTCTGCTGGGCCCCTTCGCGCATCTTCACGAAGAACGGATTGCCCTCAGTCTTCGTGATGAGACCGACGATGTCGGCGGCCGATGCACTTCCGACGGTGCCGAAGGCGAGCGCGCTCGCCATTCCGAGCAAACAAAGCTTTTTGTTCACGTGATCCTCCCTGGCAGTCACTCAAGTCGCACCGACGAGTTGCCGTCTTCTTATCAGAACGCCGCCAACTGAGCCGCGACCGGCAACTCCCCGTCTGCAGACAGTCATACAAAGGCCGGAGCGGAGTCAATAGATCAATCCGGATGATTTATTCTTGACACCCCTATGCTCCAGACAACATCGTGTGTCGCCTGCGCCAAGGGGCGTGAGCCAGCGGGAGGAAGCGTGGACGCTGTGAATCCGCAGAGCGGGGCCGCCAATGCCGTACGGCAGCTACCGGCAAGCCCAAGCCGCGGCACGAACCAGAGCGGCGTCCGCCTCTACAACGAGCGTCTGGCACTTTCGCTGATCCGGCGGCACGGAAGCCTGGCAAGAGCGGAGATCGCGCGGCTGACCGGGCTCTCGGCGCAGACGATCACCGTCATCATCCGGCAGCTGGAGGCCGACGGCCTGCTGATCCGCAAAGCCCCCCAGCGCGGCCGGGTGGGCCAGCCGTCGGTGCCGCTGGCGCTCGACCCGGAGGGCGCGTTCTTTCTCGGACTGAAGGTCGGGCGGCGCTCGAGCGACCTGGTCCTGCTCGACTTCGCCGGGAAGGTGCGCGGCAGCCTGCACGAGACCTATCGCTACCCTGCCCCATCGGACGTCCTCGGTTTCGTCAGCCGATCGGTCAAGGCGCTCACGGAGCGCCTTCCGCGCAGAGCGCGCTCGCGGATCTCCGGCCTTGGCATCGCGGCCCCGTTCGAGCTTTGGAGCTGGGAAGAGCAGATCGGCGCGCCGCGATCCGTGCTCGACCTCTGGCGCAGCTTCGACATCCGAAAGGAGGTCGAGCGGCTCTGCCCCTGGCCGGTCTATTTCTGCAACGACGCGACCGCGGCCTGCGGCGCGGAGCTCGTGCTCGGCAATAGCGCGCATGCAAACGATTTCCTCTATTTCTTCATCGGCTCGTTCGTGGGCGGCGGAGTGGTCCTGGGCGGGAGCCTCTATCCCGGACGGACGGGGAATGCCGGAGCGCTCGGCTCCATGCCGGTGCCGACGCACGGGAAGGCCGGCCGGGGCAGCTCGCAGCAGCTCATTCGCAGCGCATCGATCTACGTGCTGGAGGAGGCGCTCGTGCAGGCAGGCCGTGACCCGGCCGTGCTGTGGCGCGCGCCTGACGAATGGGGAGACATCGGGCCGGCGCTCGACCGCTGGATCGAGAACGCCTCCCGCAGCCTGGCGGTGGCGACGCTGGCCGCGACCTCCGTGATCGACTTCCGGACCGCCATCATCGACGGCGCCTTTCCGCCGGGAGTGAGGCGCCGCATCGTGGAGCGCACGGCGGCCGCCATGACGGAGCTCGATCGCCAGGGCCTTTCGCCGGTGGAGATCGTCGCAGGCGCCGTCGGCTCGGGCGCGCGAGCCATCGGCGGCGCATGCCTGCCGCTTCTCGCCGACTTCACGCGCGACCGCGAGGTGCTTTTCAAGGAAGCGTCCTAGGCTCGCAGAAGGCCGTGGTCTTCAGCGCCGGATATAGGCGGCGCCAGACCTCGAAGCGCTCGCCATAGGCGGCCGCAACTGCAGCGTCGGGCTCAAGAACGTCGAGGATCGAAGGACGGACGCACACCTCCTCGGCGCTCTCGCCGGTGAGCGCCATCCGTGCGAGGCGCGCGGCGCCGAACGCGGGCCCGTTCCCGCCGCCGGCGTAGCGCACGACAGGCAAGCCGAGCACGTTCGCCATAAGCTGAGCCACGAACCTGTGGCGCGAGCCCCCGCCGACGGCAGCCACAGTCTTTGGAGCCAGGCCGGACGTCTCCATCAGCCGCCGCGCCACCAGCAGGGAGAACGCCACGCCTTCCAGTGTCGCCTGCACGAGTTCGACATCCGCAGCCGTGTGATCGAGGCCGACGAACACTCCACGCGCGTGCGGGTCATTGTGCGGCGTCCGCTCTCCGGCGAGATAGGGCAGGAACAGGACGCGGGAGGGAGACCGATAAGCCCCCTGGCAACGGTTCAGAAGCTTGCCGATGTCGCTCTCGGCCACGATCCGCGCCAGCCAGTCGAGGCAGCTTACACCGTTCAGCATGGCCGCCATTCGGTACCAGCGCCGCGGCAGAGCGTGCCCGAATGCGTGGAGCAGCGATGAGGGCTGCGGCCGATACTCTTCGTCGGCAACGAAGAACTGGGCGGACGTGCCGAGCGAGATCAAGGCGTCGCCGTCGGCCACCGCGCCAATACTGACCGCAGCGGCGGCAACGTCCCCACCTCCTCCAGCCAGAATGACGGGCTGGTCGAATCCCAGTTCCTGAAGGAGCGACGCACGGATCGTACCGGCCGGGGCGCTGCCCTCCACGAGGGTCGGCATGGCGACGCGGTCGAGTCCGGTTGCCGCGAGGATTTCGCCGGACCAGTCGCGGGCTTCCTCGTCGAGCCACAGGGTGCCCGCGGCGTCGGACATGTCGGTGACGGCCTCGCCGGTCAGCCTCAGCCGCAGGAGATCCTTGGCGGGCAAGACCTTCCACAGGCGGCGGACGCTCTCCGGCTCGTGGCGCCGCAGCCACAAGAGCTTCGGCGCGGTGAACCCCGGCATCGCGATGATTCCGGCGACCAAAGGAAGGTCGGGCACCGCGCTTTGAAGCTCATCGCATTCATGCACGGCGCGACCGTCGTTCCACAGGATCGCCGGCCGGATGGCGTTGCCGTCGTCATCGACGAGCACGGCCGCGTGCATCTGGCCCGACAGGCCGAGCGTACGCACCGCGCGGTAGGCGCGCGGCTGCTGTTCCCGCAGCGAGCCCAGCGCCGCCAGGAACGCCGCCCACCAGGCGTCCGGATCCTGCTCCGACCAGCCCGGGCGGGGGATCGATGTTTTCAGGGAAACGGCGGCTTCCGCGATCGAGGTCTCGCCGTCGAGCAGGACGGCCTTCAGCGAGGATGTGCCGAGATCGACCCCCAGGAACATTGGCCTCGCTCCAAGTACTGAGCCCCGGCGACCAGATAAGCACGTTCGCCTTGCACGGCGTGCACGACCGGCGCTTAGGCTATTCTTAACATTCGATTCGCCAGGCTGACGATCACATGACAATCCCTTGCGTCCTCATCTCCGACGCGCTCTCCGATGCAGCCGTTGACGTCTTCCGGACTCGCGGGATCGAGGTCGACTACCGGCCGACGCTCGGCCCGGATGCGGCCAGGCTCGCCGAGGTGATCGGCGGCTTCGACGGTCTCGCGATCCGGTCCGCCACCAAAGTCGGAGTGGAGCTGATCAAGGCGGCGAACGGGCGGCTGCGCGTGATCGGCCGCGCCGGCATCGGTGTGGACAATGTCGATCTCCGGGCGGCCACCGCCGCGGGCGTCATCGTGATGAACACGCCCTTCGGCAATTCCGTCACGACCGCCGAGCATGCCATCGCGCTGCTAATGACGCTGGCGCGGCAAATCTCGGCCGCCGACCGGTCGACGCAGGCCGGGAAGTGGGAGAAGTCGCGCTTCATGGGCGTGGAGATCACCGGCAAGGTGCTGGGCATCGTCGGTTGCGGCAATATCGGGTCGCTCGTCGCAGAGCGCGCACATGGCCTGCGCATGAAGGCGATCACCTTCGACCCGTTTCTGTCGAAGGAGCGCGCCGCCGAGCTTGCGGTCGAGACGGTCGATCTCGACGACCTCCTCTCACGCTCCGATTTCGTTACGCTGCACACGCCGCTGACGGACAAGACGAAAGGGATCATCGACGCGGCGGCCATCGCAAGGATGAAGGACGGCGTGCGCATCATCAACTGCGCGCGCGGCGAGCTGGTGGTGGAGGAGGATCTCGCCGCGGCGCTCAGATCGGGCAAGGTGGCCGGAGCCGCCGTCGACGTCTTCTCCGAGGAGCCCGCCAGGACCAGCCCGCTCTTCGGGCTCGACAACGTCGTGTGCACGCCGCATCTCGGCGCGACGACGGCGGAGGCGCAGGAGAAGGTGGCCATGCAGGTCGCCGAGCAGATGGCGGACTACCTGATCGACGGCGCCATCTCCAACGCCCTCAACATGCCGTCCATGTCGTCGGAAGAGGCGTGGCGGCTCACGCCATTCCGCCGCCTGGCGGAGCTTCTGGGCTCCTTCGTCGGGCAGCTGACGGAGAGCCCCATCAAGGCGGTACGGATCGAGCATGCCGGCGACGTGGCGGAGACGAACACCGAGGCGCTGACTTCGGCGCTGCTCAGCGGGTTGCTCAAGCCGATCCTCACCGACCTCAACATGGTCAACGCGCCGATCGTGGCGCGCGAGCGCGGCATGTCCGTCGACGAGACCAGGCAGTCCCAGCGCGGCCCCTACCAGAGCTATATCCGGCTTACCGTCGTGGCCGAGCGCGAGGAGCGTTCCGTCGCCGGCACGGTGTTCTCCGACGGCAGGCCACGCATCATCGAGATAGACGGCGTCAGCATGGAGGCGGAATTCGCCGAGCACATGCTGTGCATAGCCAGCCCCGAGGCTTCGGCGGGCCTCATCGGCCACCTCGGAACGGTCCTCAGCGAAAACGGCATAGAGCTCGCCGGCCTGCACTTCGGTCACAACATAAGGGATGGCAGCGCCGTAGCGCTCGCCGCGGTCAACCGGGCAGTGCCGCAGGACGCGCTCGCGGCAATCGCCCGGCACGAGCAGGCGCAGCAGGTCAGGCTGCTAAACTCGAATACGGCCCGTCAGGCAGTCTTCGAGTAGAAGACCTCCTGCTCCGGCGCCGCCCGCTGCCCGCCAGAGAGGAAGCCGGCCCTGAACGCCCCGGAGGCCACGCGCAACAGGAGCGGCGCGATCTCGGAGGCCTGCATAGCGCGGCCGAAGAGATAGCCCTGCACCTCTGTGCAGCCCTGAAGCATCAGGGCTTTGAGCTGTTCCTCGTTCTCGACGCCCTCGGCGTGCGTCTCGATTCCGATGCTGACGCCAAGGCCCGCGATGAGCTGCACGATCTCCTTGCCGTAGCGATCCTCGCTGAGCCCCCGGACGAACGACTGATCGATCTTGATCTTGTCGAACTTGAAGCGGCGCAGGTAGCTGATGTTCGAGTAGCCCGTGCCGAAGTCGTCCATGGATATCCGGACACCGAGCTCACGCAGTTGCTCCAGCGTGTTCAGGTTCTGGTCGGTCGCGTCAAGCAGGACCGATTCCGTGATCTCCAGCTCGAGCCTCGATGCCGGCAGCCCCGAGGCGGCAAGCGCGCTGAGGACGGTGGGCACCAGCTTGCCGGTCCTGAACTGAACTGGCGAGAGATTGACCGCGACGCGCGTTTCGGCAGGCCAGGTTGCCGCTTCCGCGCAAGCCTGCCTCAGCACCCACTCGCCGATCGCGACGATCATTCCGGTCTCTTCCGCGAGCGGAATGAAGTCGCCGGGGAGCACGGACCCGCGCTCCTTGTGGTTCCAGCGCAGAAGCGCCTCGAAACCGGAAATGGTCTCCGTCTCGATATTGTAGACGGGCTGGTAGTGGACCTCGAAGTCGCCCTGGGCAAAGGCGTTACGCATCTCCAGCTCGAGGAACCTTCGCGCTTCCGCCTGGTTGTCCATCTCCGTCGTGAAGAGGCAGTACGTGTTGCGGCCTTTTGCCTTGGCGCTGTACAGCGACAGATCGGCCTTCTTGAGCAGCTGGTCGCATTCGGTGCCGTTCTCGGGCGAAATCGCTATCCCGCAGCTCGCGCCGATGGCGACCTGATGCCCATCGAGAAGGAAGGGCTCGTTGAGGGCGCTGATCAGGCGGTCCGCAAGTTCGGCTGCCCGCTCCTCGCTGGCGGACGTCAAGAAGATCGCAAACTCGTCGCCTCCGAGCCGCGCGAGAGTGGCCGAACGCGTCAGCTGGTCGCGAAGCCGGTTCCCCACCTCCTTCAGAAGCTTGTCTCCAAGCGAGTGCCCCAATGTGTCGTTGACCGCCTTGAAGCCGTCGAGGTCGAGGAGAAGGACGGCGAGGCATTCACCCCCGACCCGCTCCTCGGCGAGAGCCCTGTCGAGCTCCTCGCGGAATGAGACGCGGTTGGGAAGCCCGGTCAGCGCGTCGTAATAGGCAAGGTAGCGAATTCGCGCCTCCGCCCGGCAACGGTCGGCGATCTCGCCCTTCAGGTTCTCGTTCGCCTCGATGAGCTCCTTGGTGCGTTCCGCGACCCGCGCCTCGAGCGTGCGATTGACCTCCGAAAGGGCGGAATTGGCCTTCTGCAACGCTTCCTCGGCCCGCTTGCGGCTCAGTTGGGCGCTCATCCTGGCAACGACGACCGGAAAGTCGATCGGCTTCGTCACATAGTCGTTCGCGCCGTGCTCGAGCGCCTCGATGACGTTCTCGCTCTCGTTCTTGGCGGTCACCATGATGACCGGAAGGGTCGATGGCGAAAACTGCGATCGGATCTTCTGAAGCACCACGACGCCATCCAGGTCCGGCATCATCACGTCGAGCAGAACGAGGTCGAAGCTCTGCCTGCCGACCAGGTCCAGCGCCCGTCGTCCCCCGTCGGCCTCGACGATTTCGAAGCCGTTGCGGGTCAGCCGTCGCGCGAGGATATCGCGATTCTCGGCGATGTCGTCGACGATGAGTATCCTCGCCCGGGGATTGTCGTCGCCGCCGGTGTGAGCCGAGGCGTTTCGAGCGGCAGCAGCGGCAGTGAGATCGGTAACCTTGCTCTGGATCATGGGTGCCTCGGCTCAAGCAGCAATTGGGGAATACGAGGCCGTCGCGCCGGCCGCATCGTCGGGGCACGCTTCTTCGTTGGGGATCACGACCGCGGGTATGCGGATGCTGAAGGAGGACCCGCGATTTGGCTGGCTCACAACCGAGATTCCGCCGCCCATGAGGGCGCAGAGCTTCTGACTGAGGGCCAAGCCCAGGCCGGTTCCCCCGTAGACGCGCGACGTTGACGGAGCCTGGCCGTAGTCGCGGAACAGGTTGCGGAGATCGGCCTCGCCGATGCCTATGCCCGTATCCTTGACGCGAATCTCGATCCAGTCTCCGGCGGCCTTGGCGTCGCGGCGCACGTCAAGGGTGACGGTACCTTCGCTCGTGAACTTCGCGGCGTTGCTCAGAAGATTGAGCGTTGCCTGACGCAGCTTCGTCGCGTCCGTCGTGATGGCGCCGACGTCGTCGGGGCAGTTCACGACGAGGCGGTTGCCGTTCTTCGTCACCAAAGGCTGCGCGGTGGCGACGACGTCCTCCACGAAATCCGGAATCTCAAACGTGCTGACGCTGAGATCCATCCTGTCCGACTCGATTTTCGACAGATCCAGCACGTCGGTGAGCAGCGAAAGGAGATGCTTTCCCGCGGCGTTGATACGCTTGAGGTCCGTCATCTTGCTCTGACTTGCGCTCGATGGCTCGCAGGTCTCGAGGATCATCTCGCTGTAGCCGATGACAGCGTTCAGCGGCGTGCGGAACTCGTGGCTCATCTTGGCCAGGAAGATCGACTTCGCCCGGTTGGCCCTCTCGGCGAAATACTTGGCGCGACGCAGGCGCAGTGCGGTCGCACGGTGCCTCGCGGCCTCCTTCTCAAGCTCTGACCGCATGGCCGTGATGTTGGTGTAGTAGATCGCCATCCAGGTCATGTAGACCGTCGCCGACGCAATCGATATCCAGCCAAGGGGCGCCAGCTCGTTCAGCGGAACGCGCTCCGGGAATGAGCCCAGCGCGACATATGCCCCGACGAAGGCAACCAGGTTCAGGGAGAACATCCCGATGACCAGGATCGGCCGGTCGGACAGGTAGAAGAAGCCGAGCAGCAGGCTGACGATGAGCCACGGCATGAACGGCGAACTCACTCCCCCGTAGTGGAATGAGCCGAAGAGCGAGGAGAAGGCAAGGACCTCAACGGAGATCAGCGCCACCACCGTGAGGCTGTTCCAGTACTTGTACAGAAACGGAAGGAGCCAGAAGGACCAGATGCAGACGATGATCGTCCAGCAGGCCCAGCCCGGATCGGGGTCGAGGAGGTAGACGAAGACGCTGATCGACTGCGCCAGCAGCGGCCCGAAGAGATGCGTGAAGACGAAGTTCCGCGCCAACGCGAGGTCGGACCGGTCGACCTTACCGGATTCCGGAATGAACCAATCGATAAGCGCGAGAATACGGTCCAGCATTGCCCCGATCCAAATTACAAGCGGTAGTTCCACATTTGCGGCGCGGCCGGAACTTTCCGG
>CAZMJQ010000007.1:0-8285 GCA_964566475.1 uncultured Propylenella sp.
CCCGACGCTCAGCGAGAGCGTGTTCAACGACAATTCCACGCATGCCACCTTCACGAGCTTCGACCGCCATCTCCTCAACATGCTCTATCACCCGCTCGTCCGACCCGGCATGACCGCGGACGAGGTTGCACGCGTCCTGCCCGTGGTTGCCGCGGAGGTCCGTGCGCGCCTGCAGGACTGAGGCGCAAGAGTTCCTTAGGCATAGCCGAAGATTGCCCGACGCAGTGATCCACGCGACACTCGCCGTTTATCGAACCGCAGACATTTGGGAGTATCCACTCCTGTCCGGTTCCCGACGATCAGTAGCGAGTACCTCATGGCGCGACTTCTCTTCTCTCTCTTTATTCTCGTCGTCTTTGCGCATCTGCCCGCCGCGCTGGCGGCGCCGCGCGTCCAGACGAGCGGCGACCCCGTCATCGATTCGCAGTGGACGCAGCTCGCCGGCAGGGAGAATCCGGTCGGTTCCGCGCCGGTCGACCCGCGCGCCGGCCAGCCGACGGGTATCTTCCAGATGCTGCTCGGCCCGCGCCAACCCGCCGCCACCCCTGCTGCGCCCCGGGCGCCGGCGGCGTCCGTGCCGCGCGTGCGGCAGGCACCTCCCGCCCCTGCCCGGGCGAGGGCGCGGCCGCAGGTCGATCCGGCCTACCTCCCGGCCGTCGTCGACTATCCGACGAACGAGAGGCCGGGCACGATCGTGATCGATACCGGAAGCCGCCATCTCTACCGTGTGCTGGAGGATGGAAAGGCCGAGCGCTACGGCGTCGGCGTCGGCCGCGAAGGCTTCGGCTGGAAGGGCCGGGTGCGGGTCGCGCGCAAAGCGGAGTGGCCAACCTGGACGCCGCCCCCCGAGATGCGCAAACGCCAGCCCTACCTGCCGGTCTCCATGCCCGGAGGCCCGGACAACCCGCTCGGCGCGCGCGCCCTCTACCTCTACGATGGCGGCCGTGACACGCTGTTCCGGATCCACGGGTCGAACGAACCCTGGACCATCGGCCAGGCCGTGTCCTCCGGCTGTATCCGCATGCGTAACGAAGACGTGATATCGCTTTACAACAAGGTCGCGATCGGGACGCCAGTCGTCGTCCGCTGACAGGCGGGCTTCGAGACAGCGCGATCTCCTGCCCACCTCGGCGGGCCGGACCGCTTTTTCGATCAGCCGCTCCCGGCGCACGGGTGCCGATGCGAGAAAGACACGCTTCCCCGGAAGCGGCCCTGCCGCGCTGGCAAGCCGGCGCAGAATTCAATATGACCGGTCCAATCGCCGGAATCGCTGGGAGCAAGTGGAGGCTGGAATGAAGGGGCTGCAAGTCGTCGCCGCATTGGCGCTGATTGCCATGTCGCTGGGGGCTTTCGCAGCGGGTGCCGCGCCGATGACGATCTACGACCCGGCGAGCCGCAGCTACGTCACGTACGACCCGGAGCAGGTGCGCCGGGATTCAGGCGTGTACGCGCCGACGGCCCCCCAGGCGGCGCCTGCCGCGACAGCCGCTGCGCGGATTCCCTCCGCGGTTCGCAGCAGGGAAGCCGACCCCAAGTTCGACCGGCAGGTCGTCGCCTATGACGGAAGTGAGGAGCCCGGCACGATCGTCATCGATACTGCGGAGAAGTTCCTCTACTACGTGATGGAGGACGGCCAGGCCTTGCGGATGGGCGTCGGCGTGGGGCGCGAAGGCTTCGGCTGGACCGGCACTGTCTACGTCACCCGCAAGCAGGAGAACCCGAAATGGTTCCCGCCGGCCGACATGGTCGCGCGCCAGCCGGAGCTTGCCAAATACCAAACCGAAGGAATGGCCGGAGGCGACGGCAACCCGCTTGGGGTTCGTGCCCTCTATCTGCACGACGAGAACGGCAAGGACACGCTCTACCGCATCCACGGGACCATCGAGCCGTGGTCGATCGGCCTGAACGTTTCGTCTGGCTGCATCCGCGTGCTGAACGAGAACGTGATCGAGCTCTACAACACCGTGCCGATCGGGACGAAGGTGGTCGTCATCTGAGGCATGCGCCGGCCGGGCGGCATGGTCGGCCGTCCGGCAAGGACTCCGGTTCTCCCTGGCCCGCCAAGGGCGTCCTTGATGTAGAGTTCGATTAAGAACCCTGCCCGCAGTGGCAATCTGGTCGGCGCAGTCGTCGGAATCCGCCACTCGCAAACGCTTGGTGTCGGCTTTCTCCGCCTCTTCGCTTCCATGCACCGCGCATGCAGGATCGGTCCCTTGCTGCGGTTCGTCCGACTCAGCCCTTGAGGATGGGATCGCGAGCTGCCCTGAAGCAACACTTTCCCCGGAGTTCAGTGCCATCGCGATTGCGGATGTCCGGAAATGAGGCGGCGTCCAGCGGCTCAGGTTCCGTCTTCCGCCGTTTGCACCTTGGCGAGCGGCCGTTTTTGACTCTCGCCGTCGTGGTGTTATGTCTTGGGGCAACAGCCATTTCCGCCGCACGGATTGCCGGATGCACTATGCACCCGGTCGGGATGCTGCACCCAGAGACGAGAAGACAGATGCGCTCCGAACACGCTCCACTCCCCACCGCCGACGATTCAGCCGCCGACGACACGCTCGGAGGACGCATCGTCCAGGCGCGAGAGGCGGTGGGTCTCACCAGCAAGGAGGTTGCGGCGCGGCTCGGCGTTGCGGCCAAGACGATGGCAAACTGGGAGAACGACCGGGCCGAGCCGCGGTCGAACAAGCTCAACACGCTTGCCGGGGTACTCGGTGTGAGCCCGACTTGGCTGCTCGCCGGCCGCGGCGCCGCGCCGCGTGAGAACGCGACCAACGGCGGCCCGGAACTGCAAGGGGAGATCGGTCGGATCAAGCTCGAGGCGACGCGGCTGCTGGAGCGCATCGATTCGCTCAGCGCCCAGATCGCCTCGTCGGAGAGCCGCTCGGCCGAGTAGCTTTCCGCCGCGCCTCGCGGGCGGGGCGGGCTCGTTCTTCTACTGCTTCTGCCCCAGGAGCTTTCTGAGCCCGGCGAATGCGCCGCCGATGCCGCGCTCCGCGCGCTGTGCGAGGCCGGCCGGCCGTCCCGCCGCAGCCTCGGGGCGCGCTTCCTTGCCTTCTTCTCCTTCATCCTCCGCGGTCGAAAGATGCACGCGGTTCATGAACGTTGAATCGTCGCCCGACGCCAGCAGCGGCGCGTGCTCGGCGATTGCGGAAAGCAACGGGTCGAGCCATTCGCTGTCCGCCTTGGCGAAGTCGCGCAGCACGTGGCTGTTGACCAGCTCTTTCGCGCCGGGATGGCCGATCCCGAGCCGCAGGCGGCGGAAGTCCCTGCCGAGATGCGCCTCGATGGACCTGAGCCCGCGATGTCCGGCCGTGCTCCCGCCCGACTTCAGTCGCGCCTTGCCCGGCGGCAGGTCGAGCTCGTCGTAGATCACGACGATGTCGGCGGGCATCAGCTTGTAGAAGCGCATGGCCTCGCCGACCGAGCGGCCGGACTCGTTCATGAAGGTGGCCGGCTTCAGGAGGAGCACCTTCTCGTCGCCGAGCGCGCCTTCCGAGGTTTCCCCCTGGAAGCGGGCGCGCCAGGGAGAGAAACGGTGGCCGCGGTGGATCGCATCCGCCGCCATGAAGCCGATATTGTGCCGGTTGCCGGCGTAGCGCCGGCCGGGATTGCCCAAGCCAACGATCAGGAGCATCCGACGATCCTCCGCCGCCGGGCTTAGTCTTCCTTGCCCGTCTCCTCGCCTTCGCCGGCCTCTTCCGCGCCCTCTTCGCCCTCGGGCGCCGCAGCACCCTCGGCACCTTCTTCCGCGCCTTCAGGCAGCATGGCCGCGGAGCCTGCGATGGTGGCGATGGTGAAGTCGCGGTCGGTGATGGTCGGCGTCACGCCCTCCGATAGCGTTACCGCGGAGATGTGGACGGAATCGCCGATGTCGAGACCGGTCAGGTCGACCTCAATGTACTCCGGAATCGCGTCGGCCGGCACGACCATCTCGACCGCGTGGCGCACGACGTTCAGGACGCCGCCGCGCTTCAGCCCGGGCGAGTCTGCCTGGTTCAGGAAGTGCACGGGCACGTCGAGCGTCAGCTTCGCGCCCTCGCCGACGCGCAGGAAGTCGACGTGGATGAGGAAGTCCTTGACGGGGTCGAGCTGGTAATCTTTGGGGATCACCCGGACTTCCTCGCCGTTGACCTCGATCTGCATGAGGTGGGTCAGAAACCCGCCTGCATGCAGCCGGTGGGAAATCTCCCGGAACGGCAGGGTGATGGGTATGGGTGGCTTCCTGTCGCCATAGATGACGGCCGGAATCTTGTCCTGGCGGCGCACTGCGCGGGCGGTCCCCTTGCCGACCCGGTCGCGCACTTCGGCCGTCAGAACGCTGGTCTGAGCCATTTGGGCACTCCTGATGCGATAAAGTGAAAAGGCCGCACGCGCGGCCGAAATCCCGCGCCGCCTCCAAGGGTGTCAGCGCGTGCGGCGGCTTATAAGTGAGGCGCGGCGAAAACGCAAACGCGGGCGGCAGCGCCGCTCTCAGGGGTTCCAGCCCCCGCTGCCATAGGGGCGGGTTATGATCTCCAGAAGATGGCCGTTCAACTCCTCGAAATAGACGCCGCGCCCGCCATCGTGGTGGTTGATCTCGCCCGCCTTCGTTCGGCCGGGGTCAGCCCAGTAGGGCACCTTGCGGTCGCGGACACGGGCGAAGATGGCGTCGAATTCCGGCTCGCTGACGAGGAAGGCGTAGTGCTGCTGTGTGATCTCGCCCTCCACGTCCATGTAGTCGAGGTTTGCGCCATTCGCCGTGGCGACCATCTCGAACGGCCCCCAATGGGTCGGGCCGGGAAGACCGAGAATCTCGGCGAGGAAATTGGCGGAAGCACGGCTGTCGCGTGCTGACAGGATCGTATGGTTGAAGTCGATGGCCATGCCGCCCTCCAAGGTCGGAGCCTTCAGCCAGGTTCCGGACATGTAGCGCCGGTCTTCTCGATTGCAACCGTGGCCGCCACCTGGGGGCGCGTTGCGATGGCGTCGAACGGAGGATTGACAGTATCGTGCGCGCTCCGCCAAATAGCGGCGATGGGGAAGGCGATCTCCCCACGAGGCGACATGCCGAAGCATCGCGTCCCACTCGCACGGAGGACGCATTATGTCGTCAATCAACACGATCTCACCGGAGAAGCTTGCGCGCCTCGTCGGCACGCCGCACTGCCCCGCCATTGTCGATGTCTGCACGGCTGAGGACTTCGACTCTGACCCCAGGCTGATTCCAGGGTCGGTTCGGCGAAGCCATGTTGAGCCGTGGCGCTGGGCAAGCGAGTTCGGAGACCGGCCTGTGGTTGCAGTATGCCAGAAGGGCCTGAAGCTCAGCCAGGGCGTTGCCGCCTGGCTGCGGCAGGAAGGCATGAGAGCTGAATGCCTGCAAGGGGGCGTGCTGGCATGGCAGGCGGCAGGCCTGCCGATGGTCCCGGCCGCGAAAGTCCCGCCGCGGGACGCGGAAGGGCGGACGGTCTGGGTAACGCGCGAGCGTCCCAAGATCGACCGCATCGCCTGTCCGTGGCTGATTCGCCGGTTTGTCGATCCGCGCGCCGTCTTCCTGTTCGTCGAGCCGTCCGAAGTGCTGGCCGTGGCCGAGCGCTTCGCCGCAACACCCTTCGACGTAGAGGATGTCTTCTGGAGCCATCGGGGCGAGCTGTGTAGCTTCGACGTCATGGTTGACGAGTTTGGGCTGGAGACCGAGGCGCTGCTTCGGCTCGCCGCCATCGTGCGGGGAGCGGATACGGCGCGGCTCGATCTCGCGCCCGAGGCGCCCGGCCTTCTGGCGGCCTCGCTCGGGCTGTCGCGCATGTTCACCGACGACCTCGCGCAGCTCGCGGCCGGACTCACGCTCTATGATGCGTTCTATCGCTGGTGCCGCGACGCGACGGACGAGTCACATAACTGGCCTTCCGCGCGACCCCGCAGATGAGCGCCGCGTCGATGGACGGTGCAGGGACGGCGACCGCCGCCGTCCCAACGTTTCGCGAGGCGCTCGCGGTCTGGGCGAAGATCGGGCTGATCAGCTTCGGCGGGCCGGCGGGCCAGATCGCCATCATGCACCGCATCCTGGTGGAGGAGAAGCGCTGGATCGACGAGGCCCGGTTCCTCCATGCGCTCAACTACTGCATGCTGCTTCCCGGCCCGGAGGCGACACAGCTCGCCGCCTATATCGGCTGGCTCCTGCACGGCACGCGCGGCGGCATTGTCGCCGGAACGCTCTTCGTGCTGCCGGCCTTCTTCCTCCTGCTCGCGCTTTCGATCGCCTACGTGACTCTCGGCGACCTGCCGCTGGTTGCGGGTCTGCTCTTCGGCCTCAAGGCTGCCGTTCTCGCCATCGTGGCCGAGGCGCTGCTGCGCGTCTCGCGGCGTGCGCTGAAGACGTCGGGCTCCTTTGCGGTCGCAGCCGCCGCCTTCGTGGCGATCGCCTTCCTCGGCGTGCCGTTCCCCATGATAATCGCCGCCGCGGCCGTCGTCGGGCTTACCGTGGCGCGCGCGCGCCACGCGTCGACGGCGGGGGCACCTTCGGCTGACCACCTGACCGTGCCGGATATGCAGGCGCCTTGGGCGGCTTCGTTGCGCGCGTTGCTGATCTGGGGCGCGGTCTGGTTCGTCCCTGTCCTGTTTCTCGCCCTGCTTCTGGACGGCGGGCACGTGTTCACGCAGGAGGCGCTATTCTTCTCCAAGGTCGCGGTCGTGACCTTCGGCGGCGCCTATGCAGTGCTCGCCTATGTCGCGCAGCAGGCCGTGGAGGCGTACCAATGGCTTCGGCCCGAGGAGATGCTGACGGGGCTCGGGCTCGCCGAGACGACGCCCGGCCCGCTCATCCTCGTGCTGATCTTCGTCGGCTTCCTCGCCGGCTACCGCGGTGAGACCGGCATGGAGCCCCTGCTTGCCGGCACGATCGGAGCGACCGTCACGCTATGGGTGACGTTCGTGCCGTCGTTCCTGTTCATCTTTGTCGGAGCGCCCTTCGTGGAGCGCCTCAGCGGCAACCGCATCGTCGTGGGCGCGCTTGCCGGTGTGACCGCGGCGGTGGTGGGCGTGATCGCCAATCTGGCGCTATGGTTCGGGCTGCATGTACTCTTCGCGGAAGTGGGGGAGGCGGCCTTCGGCCCGCTCGGCATACCGATGCCACATCTGTCGAGCTTCGACCTCCCGGCAGCGCTCATCGCGGTCGCCGCAGCGATTGCACTGCTGCGCTTCCATCTGGGGGTCGTGCCGGTGCTCGTTGTAGCGGCCGCCGCCGGCGCCGCTCTGCGCCTCGCTGCGTGAAACTCAGTCGAACAGGCTCGACACCGATTTCTCCAGGGCTGTGCGGTTGACCGCCTCGCCGAGCAGCGTCCCGATGGAGACGATGCGGATGTTGTGCGCCGTCGTCACCGCGCTCGTCGCCTCGATGGAATCGGTGATGACGAGCTCCGTCAGCTTCGAGGCGGTGATGCGCGCAACCGCGCCGCCCGAAAGCACCCCGTGCGTGATGTAGGCGGCGACGGACGTAGCGCCGCGGTCGAGCAGCACGTCGGCGGCGTTGCACAGCGTGCCGCCGGAGTCGACGATGTCGTCCACCAGCAGACATGCCCGCCCCTCCACGTCGCCGATGACGTTCATCACCTCCGATTCGCCCGGCCGCTCGCGGCGCTTGTCGACGATGGCGAGCGGCGCGTCGATGCGCTTGGCGATCAGGCGCGCGCGCACCACGCCCCCGACGTCGGGCGAGACGACCATGAGGTGGTTGTTGTCGTAGCGGGCCTTGATGTCGTCGGTGAACACCGGCGCCGCGAAGAGGTGGTCGGTCGGGATGTCGAAGAAGCCCTGGATCTGCCCGGCGTGCAGATCGACCGTCAGCGCCCGGTCGGCGCCCGCCTCGGTGATCAGGTTGGCGACGAGCTTTGCGGAGATCGGCGTGCGCGCCGCGGGCTTCCGGTCCTGCCGTGCATAGCCGAAATAGGGGAGCACCGCGGTGATGCGCCGGGCAGACGAGCGGCGCGCGGCATCCATGATGATCAGCAGTTCCATCAGGTTGTCGTTGGCCGGGTAGCTGGTCGACTGGATGACGAACACGTCCTCGCCGCGCACGTTCTCGTCGATGGTGACGAAGACCTCGTTGTCGGCGAACCGGCGCACCTGGGCGCGGGTCAGCGGCATGTCCAGGTATTCGGCGATCGCCTGTGCGAGCGTGCGATTGGAGTTGCCGGCCAGCAGCTTCATTCGGAAGAGACTCGCTTCTGAGGGAACGCCCGATGCCGTGGCTTCTAGCAGCCGTCACGCTTGGGGCAAGGGGTCTCTCTGTCACTCCAGCATGATGGCCGAGA
>CAZMJQ010000008.1:0-4087 GCA_964566475.1 uncultured Propylenella sp.
CCGCTTAGTGATACGTCCCGTCGCGACTGCGGAGACACGCCCATGCCCGAAGCCTACATCTACGATGCCGTGCGCACGCCGCGCGGACGCGGCAAGCCGGACGGCTCGCTGCACGACGTGCCGACGGTCCGCCTCGCCGCCACGGCGCTTCAGGCGATCCGCGAGCGCAACGGCCTCGACACGCATCTCGTCGACGACGTGATCCTCGGCTGCGTCGACCCGGTCGGCGAGGCAGGCGGCGACGTGGCGCGCGCCGCGATCTTCGCCGCCGACTACGGCACGCACGTGCCGGGCATGCAGATCAACCGCTTCTGCGCCTCCGGCCTCGACGCGGTGAACATGGCCGCGAGCCAGGTGATGACCGGCTATCACGACGTGGTGGTGGCGGGCGGCGTGGAATCGATGTCGCGGGTCGGCATCGGCGCGTCGGGCGGCGCCTGGCCGGTCGACCCGCAGGTCGCCATCCCGTCCTATTTCATGCCGCAGGGCATCTCCGCCGATCTCATTGCCACGAAATACGGCATCAGCCGCGACGACTGCGACGCCTACGCGGTGGAGAGCCAGAAGCGCACCGTGGAATCCTGGAGCGACGGCCGCTTCGCAAAGTCGGTCGTGCCGGTCGCCGACATCAACGGCATCACGCTCCTGGATCGCGACGAGCACCCGCGGCCCGGCACCGACATGCAGGCGCTCGGCGCGCTTAACCCGTCCTTCGAGATCGTCGGCCAGATGGGCGGCTTCGACGCCGTCGCCATCCAGGCGCATCCCGAGGTGGAGAAGATCAGGCACGTGCATCACGCCGGCAATTCGTCGGGCATCGTGGACGGCGCGGCCGCGGTCCTTGTCGCCAACGAGGCAGGAGGCAAGGCCATGGGCGCGAAGCCGCGCGCAAAAGTTCGCGCCTTCGCCAATATCGGCTCCGACCCGGCGCTGATGCTGACCGGCCCGATCGAGGTGACGCAGAAGGTGCTGAAGCGCTCCGGCATGGAGCTCGCCGACATCGACCTCGTCGAGATCAACGAGGCGTTCGCCTCCGTCGTGCTGCGCTTCTGCCAGGCGCTCGACGTCGACCGGGAGAAGGTCAACGTCAACGGCGGCGCCATCGCCATGGGGCACCCGCTCGGCGCGACCGGCGCCATGATCCTGGGCACGGTGCTCGACGAACTGGAGCGGCGCGATCTCTCGACCGCGCTGGTGACGCTGTGCATCGGCGCCGGCATGGGCACCGCCACGATCATCGAGCGGGTGTGAGGGCGGGCGTGCCGCGCTCAGGCGGTCCTGGCGGTCAGCGCCGGCAGCGTGCCGGGCGCCACGTCGGGCAGCGCTTCGAAAGCGGGCCTCGCGAAGTAGGAGCCCTGGAAGAGCCTGATTCCCGCGGCGCGCAGGACCAGCATCTCCACCTCCGTCTCGACCCCTTCAGCCAGCACCGTCAGCCCGAGCGTGCGCGCGATCCATACCGTCCCCGCGACGATGACCTGCCGCGCCCGGCTCGATTCGATGCCGCGCACCAGGTCCGTGTCGAGCTTCACGATGTCGGGCTGGAATTTTGCGAGCAGCGTGAGCCCCGCATGTCCGGCACCGAAATCGTCGATCGCGGTGAGGAAGCCCTGCCTGCGGCACTCGGCGAGAAGGCGCCCAGCAGAGTCGAGGCTCTCGATTCCCGGGCGGCCGGCAAGCGCGAACACGATACGATCGCGCGAAAGGCGCGCTCGCTCAGCGGTGTCGAGGAAAGCGCGCGCTACCAATTCGGGCTCGCCATCGACGTTCGGCGCCACCTTGATGGAAAGCCTGTGGTCCTCGCGCGCCGGAAACAGCCGCGCGGCCATCGCTATTGCCCTTTCAGCCAGCCCGCGATCGAGCGTCTTGTCGTTTCCGGGCTCCAAGCCGGGGAGAGCGTCAGGGAATGTCCCGTCCGGGCATCGGACCATAGCCTCATAGCCCCACGCGCGCCCGGCAACCGCATCGACGATCGGTTGAAACGCAATGGAGATCGCGGAGCCGGATTCGCCGTCGTCGCCCCCGTCGCCGTTGGACATGTCTGCTCCTCGGTGTCACCGTGGCGTCCGATCAAAACGGCAAGATCACTCCAAATCCCTAATTGTCGCGGCACGATTCTATCGGCCGCGCCATTCACTCCGGATCGATAGCCATGCCCAGGATCGACATCGCCGCCATTCCCGAAAGCAACTCCTGCGGCTATCCCGCGCCGTTTCACGAGATCGCAAAGGGCCGCTTCCGCAGGCGGCTCGGCAATGCCGGCGGGCTGACGCAGTTCGGCGTCAATCTCTGCCGGCTGGAGCCGGGCTCCGCATCCTCGCAGCGGCATTGGCACGAGAAGGAGGACGAGCTGATCTTCGTCGTCGAGGGCGAGGTGGTGCTGGTCGAGGACGAAGGCGAGACCGTGCTCCGCGCCGGCGATGCGGCGGCCTTCAAGGCGGGCGTCGCCAACGGGCACCAGCTTCTGAACCGCTCGGACCGCGATGCGCTGATCCTCGAGATAGGCTCGCGCATGGAAGGCGAGCGCGCCGTCTACCCCGACATCGACATGCAGCTCGTCTGCGGACCGGAGGAAGACCGCTTCCTGCACATGGACGGCAGCCCCTATCCTCAGCGGAACGAATGAAATGGCGCAGGAACAGATGACCTACCGCAACTTCAGCTTCGAGACCGGCGACGACGGCATCGCGCTCGTCACCTGGGACATGCCCGACCGCTCCATGAACGTCTTCACCGTGGAGGTGATGGACGAGCTCGAAAAGATCGTCGACCGCGTCGCCGGCGACCACGCCGTCAAGGGCGCCATCGTCCGCTCGGCCAAGAAGGATTTCTCCGGCGGCGCCGACATCACCATGATCAACGCGCTCTTCTCCGTCTTCAGGAAGAAGCTGGAGGAGGACCCCGCCGAGGCGAAGAAGGCGCTGGTGCGGGAATCGAGCCGCATGTCGCGGCTCTACCGCAAGCTGGAAACCTGCGGGACGCCGTTCGTCGTGTGCATCAACGGCACCTGCATGGGCGGCGCGCTGGAGCTGGCGCTGGCGAGCCACGGCCGCGTCATGGCCGACGACAAGGCGACCAAGATCGGCCTCCCGGAAGTGAAGATCGGCATCTTCCCCGGCGCCGGCGGCACGCAGCGCCTCATGCGCATGACCGACGCGCAGGCCGGGCTGGAGATGATGCTGAAGGGCTCCTCCATCGACCCGGCGCGCGCCAAGGCGATGATGCTGGTCGACGAGGTCGTGCCGCGCGACCGGCTCGTTGAGGAGGCGCGCAACATGCTCGCCAAGGGGCTCGACACGACGAAGCCGTGGGACAGGAAGGGCTTTAAGCCGGTGGGCGCCGCGCGCGTCTTCTCGCCGGCCGGCTTCCAGCTCTGGCCGGCCGCCAATGCGATCTACCGCAAGGAGACCTACGACAACTATCCCGGCGCGCGCTATCTGCTCCAATCCGTCTTCGAGGGGCTGCAGCTCGACATGGACGCGGCGCTGAAGGTGGAGAGCCGCTACTTCGCGCACGTCCTTCAGACGAAGGAGGCGGCGGCGATGATCCGCTCGCTCTTCGTCTCCATGCAGGAGCTGAACAAGGGCGCGCGGCGTCCCGCCGCCGAGCCGCAGCACGAGGTGAAGAGGCTCGGCATCATGGGCGCCGGCTTCATGGGCGCCGGCATCGCCTACGTCTCGGCCGGGGCCGGCATGGAGGTCGTGCTGATCGACCGCGACCAGGAATCGGCCGAGAAGGGCAAGGCGCACTCCGCCGGGCTGATGGACAAGGCGATCCAGCGCAAGCGCGCCACGCCGCAGGAGAAGGAGGCGCTGCTCGCCCGCATCCATCCGACCGCCGACTACGCCGACCTCAAGGGCTGCGACCTCGTCATCGAGGCGGTGTTCGAGGAGCGCGGCGTGAAGGCGGAGGCGACGAAGAAGGCGATGGCGCATCTTTCCGACGATGCGATCTTCGCCTCCAACACCTCCACGCTGCCGATCACCTCGCTTGCCGCGAGCTACAAGGACGCCGGGAAATTCATCGGCATCCACTTCTTCTCGCCGGTCGACCGCATGATGCTGGTCGAGGTGATCATGGGCAAGGAGAC
>CAZMJQ010000009.1:0-3830 GCA_964566475.1 uncultured Propylenella sp.
TGCTGCGGCTGAGGCTGCCGGCGGTCAGCTTGCAGGCGGCCGGGCCATGCGCCCGGCCGCTTCTTTTTGCGTCGGGCTTGCGGGCGGAACGGCGAGGGACTAACCGAAATCCCGCCGCACCCGAACCCTTACCGACATGGCCATCGCAGAGACCCGCAACACCAATCCGAAGAACCTGATCCCCGGCGCGGCCGGCGACTGGGAGACCGTGATCGGGATGGAGGTGCATGCGCAGGTCTCCTCCAGGGCAAAGCTGTTCTCCGGTGCGCCCACCGATTTCGGGGGCGCGCCGAACGAGCACGTGAGCCCGGTCGACGCGGCGATGCCGGGCATGCTGCCGGTGATCAACGAGGAGTGCGTGCGCCAGGCGATCCGCACCGGGCTCGGCCTGAAGGCGACGATCAACTACCGCTCGGTCTTCGCGCGCAAGAACTACTTCTATCCGGACCTGCCGCAGGGCTATCAGATCTCGCAATACGACCAGCCGATCGTCGGCGAGGGCACGGTCGTCGTGGAGGTGCCCGACGCGAACGGCGGCTTCGAGGAGGTGCGCGTCGGGATCGAGCGGCTGCACCTGGAGCAGGACGCGGGGAAATCGCTGCACGACCAGCACCCGGCGATGAGCTACGTCGACCTCAACCGCTCGGGCGTGGCGCTGATGGAGATCGTGTCGAAGCCCGACATGCGCTCGGCGGAGGAGGCGAAGGCGTTCCTCTCGAAGCTGCGGACCATCCTGCGCTATCTCGGCACGTCGGACGCCGACATGGAGAAGGGGAACCTCCGGGCGGACGTGAACGTGTCGGTGCGGCGCCCCGGCGAGGACTTCGGCACGCGCTGCGAGATCAAGAACGTCAACTCCATCCGCTTTGCGGGACAGGCGATCGAATACGAGGCGCGCCGCCAGATCGGCATCATCGAGGACGGCGGCAAGGTGGAGCAGGAGACGCGGCTCTTCGATCCCGTGCGTGGCGAGACGCGCTCCATGCGCAGCAAGGAGGAGGCGCACGACTATCGCTACTTCCCCGATCCCGACCTGCTGCCGCTGGAGTTCGACGACGCCTACGTGGAGATGCTGCGCGAGAACCTCCCGGAGCTTCCGGACGAGAAGCGCGTGCGCTTCCAGAGCGAGTACGGGCTTTCCGCCTATGACGCGGACGTGCTGGTAGTCGACCGCGAGACAGCCAACTTCTTCGAGGGGGTGGCGCACGGCCGCGACGGCAAGCGCGCCGCCAACTGGGTCATCAATGAGCTCCTGGGCGCGCTGAACAAGGCCGGGAAGAGCATCGAGTCGTCGCCGGTCTCCGCACATCAGCTGGGCGAGCTCCTGGACCTGCAGTCGGAGGGCGTGATCTCCGGCAAGATCGCCAAGGACGTGTTCGATATCATGCTGGAGGAGGGCGGCCAGCCGCGTCAGATCGTCGAGGCACGCGGGCTGAGGCAGGTCACCGACACGGGCGAGATCGAGAGGCTGGTCGACGAAGCGATCGCCGCGAACCCGGACAAGGCCGCGCAGGCGAAGGAGAAGCCGCAGCTCGCCGGCTGGTTCGTCGGGCAGGTAATGAAGGCGAGCCAGGGCAAGGCCAACCCGCAGGCGGTCGATGCGCTGTTGAAGGACAAGCTCGGGCTAGAGTAACGGCGCCACAGAACGGGGCCGGACGCCACGCTTGGCTGCTGTGATAAGCCGGCACAGCTGCGGCGCACTGGTCGCAGTCAGGAGTGCGTGCTTGATGGCAAGACACCGGCTTCATCATTGTCCTCCAGTCCTCGCGGCGGCGATGCTCGCCCTGTCGGTGTTTGCCGTCGGGCAGACCGGAGTGCGTGGCGGTGCGGCCGAGGCTGCGCCGGACGGCCTGGCGGACCGGGTTCAGATGTTCCCCGCAGAGCAGGCAGGCGCGCCGATCGTTCTCTTCGTTGATGGCGGGGCCGACACCGTCGATGCGTCCGGCGGCGCGACGATCTCCAGGGCGCTGTCGGAGAGCGGCGTCAACGTCGGCCTGGTGGAGACAGAGGCTGCGGGCCGCGAGCCGGGCGAGGCGGCGCGCGACATCGCCGTGCTGCTTCCCGGGCTCGCCGAGTCCTTCGGCAACGGGGGCGATCCAGGCAGCCTCTTCCTGCTGGGCCGCGGAGAAGGCGGCGCTGCCGTGGCGGGGCTCATTCTCGAAGGTTCGCAGCCCGGCGTCGCGGGGGCGGTCACCTTGAACGCCGACCTCGAAGCCGCTCGCGCCTCCGCCGCCGACCGGTCCGACTATTCCCGGCTCCCGCCTACACTCCTTCTCATGCGCGACGGCGGGCCGCGCGAATTCGCCATCTCGGCCAGGCGCCTCGGAAAGGCGCTGCGCGCGGGAGGCGCGCCACACGTCAACGACATCGTCTTCCCACGCGATCCGCGCGCCACGCCCTGGGGGCGATACGATCTTCCGTTCCACCTCATCCTGGATTTCGTCGGCGCATCCAGGCTTCCTCAACAGCTCAGCGATCAGCTTCAGGCCGAATACCGGGCGAAGTCGCCGGCGTTCTCCAACGATGATGTCTGGGCGGGAGAGGCCGCGGTCGAGGAGTACCCGATCGACAGGGCGTTCATGCGGTCGATGGGCTGGCTGTTCGCCGACCGTTCGGAGTTGCTGAGGGCGCTTCCGCTCGAGCGCTACTTCGCCGTCGATCTCCTGGACCATCTCGACACGCTGCCCGCGAGCACCGCGGGTAGCGGCGACTATCTCGTCGTGACGAACGTTCGTGGCGAGCGCATGCACTTCACTCGCGAGGAGCTTCAGCGCGCACGTCCGAAGCTGGTCATCGGCATGGACGATGAGCGCAATCTCTTCCGGATTTCGGCGGCGTACAGGACGGGCAGGGACTACAGCTGGCTCGACGGTTCCGATGGCACGCGCCCGTGGCTCGTGCGGATGCTCGGCGGGTTCCTCCATGCGCCGGGCGATGCCGGCGCAGCTCTCTTCCCACGCATCAAGACCACGACACGTTTCGGTCTGGTGAGCGGCAGTTTCCGCTGGCAGGCGGAGGATCCGCTTCAGCCCCTGTCGGACCTGTCGCCGCAGGCGCGCGAGACGCTTGTCACGTCGGGCTGCATGGAGTGCCATGCCTTCCGCGGCGCGGGCGGCCTCGGCTATCACATCGGCGCCTTCAGCGGGGTGCCGGAGGCCGGGCTCGGCCTGCCGCTCACCGACTACCCGGCGCTGGTGATGGAGCGGTTCCTGTTCGACCAGGAGAACGTGGCGGCGCGTATGGGGGTGGTTCCGGTGCCGCTGGAGCGCGAGCACGCGCAGGCGCTTCGCGAGATCATCGCCCGGGAGGTCGCGGGCGCTCGCAACTAGCGTGCGCGCACGTATCGTGGCATGGCTCGTGGGCCGGTTGCCGCGGAAGCTGGCCTCGTCTAACAGGGGCGAAACAACAGACCCGCCCGCCATGCCCACCTTTCCCGACGGCTTCCTCTGGGGCTTCTCCACCGCCGCCTTCCAGATCGAGGGCGCGTTGAAGGCCGAGGGGCGCGGCCCGAGCACGTGGGACGCGTTCCAGGCGCAGCCGGGGGCCATCGTCACCGGCGAGACGGCCGAGGTGGCCTGCGATCATTACCGCCGTTGGCAGGAAGACCTCGATCTGATGGCCGAGATCGGTGTCGGCCTCTACCGCTTCTCCATCGGCTGGCCGCGCGTGCAGCCGGAGGGTAGGGGAGGCTTCAACGAGGCGGGCTGGGCGTTCTACGACCGGCTGATCGACGGGTGCCTGGCGCGTTCCATCACGCCCTTCCCGTGCCTGCTGCACTGGGACCTGCCGACAGCGCTGCCGGGCGGCTGGCGGAACCGCGAGACGGCGCT
>CAZMJQ010000010.1:0-8383 GCA_964566475.1 uncultured Propylenella sp.
TTCAACTACAACTACACCCAGCAGCCGCTTTCGGCGTGGTTCACCGTCGTCCTCATGGACGTCTGGCACTGGACGTCGCTCGTCGTTCTCCTCGCCTATGCGGGGCTGATCTCCATTCCCGACGCCTACTACCAGGCGGCCAAGATCGACGGCGCGAAGCCGTGGGCGATCTTCTGGTACATCCAGCTCCCCAAGATGCGGCGCGTGCTGATCATCGCCATCCTGCTCCGCTTCATGGACAGCTTCATGATCTACACCGAGCCGGTCACGCTCACCGGCGGCGGGCCGGGCAACGCCACCACGTTCCTCTCCATCGACCTGGTGAAGATCGCGCTCGGGCAGTTCGACCTCGGGCCGGCCGCGGCGATGTCGCTGATCTACTTCCTGATCGTCCTGCTTTTCAGCTGGGTCTTCTACACGGTAATGACGCGCAACGAGGAGCGGACATGAGACGCCTCACCTGGCTCGTGCCGACACTCTACATCGTCTTCCTGCTCCTGCCGATCTATTGGCTCCTGAACATGTCGTTCAAGACGACCAACGAGATCCTGGGCTCGTTCACGCTGTGGCCGCGCCGCTTCACGCTGGACAACTACGTCACCATCTTCACCGATCCGACCTGGTACAACGGCTACATCAACTCCATCACCTACGTGGTGATGAACACGGTGATCGCCGTCGTCGTCGCGCTGCCGGCGGCGTACGCCTTCTCGCGCTACCGCTTCATCGGCGACAAGCACCTCTTCTTCTGGCTCTTGACCAACCGGATGGCGCCGCCGGCGGTGTTCGCGCTGCCCTTCTTCCAGCTCTACTCGGCGGTCGGCCTTTTCGACACGCACATCGCCGTGGCCCTGGCGCACTGCCTCTTCAACATCCCGCTCGCGGTGTGGATACTCGAGGGCTTCATGTCGGGCGTGCCGAAGGAGCTCGACGAGACCGCCTATGTCGACGGCTATTCGTTCCCGCGCTTCTTCGTGAAGATATTCATCCCCAACATCACGGCGGGAATCGGCGTGACCGCGTTCTTCTGCTTCATGTTCTCCTGGGTGGAGCTGCTTCTCGCCAAGACGCTGACCTCCGTCGCGGCGAAGCCGATCGCCGCCACCATGACGCGCACGGCAAGCACCTCGGGCTACGAGCTGGGGCTCTTGGCGGCGGCCGGCGCGCTCACCATCATCCCCGGAGCGATCGTGATCTATTTCGTGCGCAACTACATCGCCAAGGGCTTCGCGCTCGGGCGCGTGTAGCGGCGCGGGCGAAAGAGGAGAGGACCGATGGGCCTGACCTGGATGGCATGGACGTGGCCGACCGCGGCGTTCTTCTGCTTCGTCGCATTCTGCCTCGCCGCCATGACGGTGTGGGAGCTCAGATCGCCCGGCGGCGCGCCGCGCCACGGCATCCTCGGCCTCGACACGACGCGCGGCGACCGCCTGTTCATCTCGCTGCTCGGCAGCGCCTACATCTTCCTCGCCTGGCTGGGGCTGATGGGCACCCCGCTCTGGGCACCCCTCGTCATCGCGATCGTCTACGCGTTCGCAGTCTTCCGCTGGGTGTAGCGCCGGAATCTTTCGAAGCGCCGGAATCGAAGCATCCTTCAGCGCGCCTGCTCGAGCAGGCGCCTCGCTTCCTCGAGATCGTCCAGGGCCGCCTGCATGCGGCGCCGGCTCTCCTTGGAGAGCGCGAACACCTTCTGAACCGCAGGCGCGGGCGGTGGCTCCTTGGCGCGGACCTCCGGTGCTGCGCGGGGCCGCGCGTCGGCCATAACACGCAGAGCCTCCACCCGCGCGGGCGCCTCCATCTCGTCGTCCGGCTCCTCGCCGCGTTCCGCGGCAGTGACGGTCTGCACCGACCCGCTCTGCCCGACGGCGACGATGAAGCCGATGCCCTTCTCCTTGAGAAGCCGCTGCACGCCCCGGATGGTGAAGCCCTCGCCGTAGAGCAGGAGGCGGATGCCGCGCAAGAGGTCCACGTCCTCGGGACGATAGTAGCGCCGCCCGCCGCCGCGCTTCATCGGCTTGATCTGCGTGAACCGCGTCTCCCAGAAGCGCAGCACGTGCTGAGGCAGGTCGAGGTCCGACGCGACCTCGCTGATCGTGCGGAAGGCGTCGGGAGCTTTTGGCGAAGCCATCCGGCCCCTACTCCACCGGTTCCTCCGAGCGCACCTGGCCCAGGCCGTCGTTGATGCGCTGCTTCATGATGTTGCTCGGCTTGAAGACCGTAACCCGCCGCGGCGGTATCGGTACCTCCCGCCCGGTCTTCGGGTTGCGCCCGACGCGCAGACCCTTGTCGCGCACAGCGAACGAGCCGAACGACGACAGCTTCACCGTCTCGCCCGAGACAATCGCGTCGGAAATCTCCTTCAGAACCATCTCGACCATCGCGGCCGATTCAGTTCTGGACAGGCCGAGCCGCCGAAACACGGCCTCCGCCAGATCGGCCCGCGTTACCGTCTTCCCCCCCATACGTCGCCCGCCGCACCTTTTTCAAATAATTCAAGAGCCTAACCCTATTCGGGCGGGTATGCGCGGTCAACAGGGACGTGTCACCAGCGCACCAGCGCCGAGCCCCAGGTGAACCCCCCGCCCATCGCCTCGAGCATGACAAGATGGCCCTCTTTGATGCGGCCGTCGCGCACCGCCTCGTGGAGCGCCAGCGGCACGGACGCGGCCGATGTGTTTCCGTGATGCGCGACGGTCGAGACCACCTTTTCATTGGCGATGCCGAGCTTCCTGGCGCTGGCGTCGATGATGCGCTGGTTCGCCTGGTGCGGGACGAACCAGTCGATATCGTCCGGTCCGGTTCCGGTCGCCTCGAACGCCGCGTTGATCACGTCGGAGATCATGCCGACGGCATGCTTGAAGACCTCGCGGCCCTCCATGCGCAGGTGACCGACGGTGCCTGTCGACGACGGCCCGCCGTCGACGTAGAGCTTGTCCTTGTGACGGCCGTCGGAGCGCAGGTGCGCGGAAAGCACGCCGCGGTCGGCGATGGTGCCGGTCCCCTCCTGAATCTCCAGCACGATGGCGCCCGCGCCGTCGCCGAAAAGCACGCAGGTCGTGCGGTCGCTCCAGTCGAGGATGCGCGAAAACGTCTCCGAGCCGATGACCAGGGCCCGCCTGCCCTGCCCCGCTCTCAGCATCGCGTCGGCATTGCACACGGCATAGACGAAGCCGGAGCACACGGCCTGCAGGTCGTAGGCCGCGCCGTGGTAGTTGCCGAGACGCTCCTGCACGGTGACCGCCGAGGCCGGAAACGTGTTGTCGGGCGTGGACGTCGCCAGCACGATCAGGTCGATGTCGCCGGCGGTGAGGCCCGCATCCGCGAGCGCCCCCTGGGCGGCGCGCGTGGCAAGATCGGACGTCGTCTCCCCCTCCGCCGCGATCCGCCGCTCGCGGATGCCCGTGCGCTGGAATATCCATTCGTCCGACGTGTCGACCATGGCCGCCAGGTCGTTGTTGGTGAGCACCTTTTCGGGAAGATAACTCCCTATGCCGCGGATGACGGAGCGAAGCATCACGACGCGGCCGCGATCCTGGCGGTGGCGGCCTCGGCGCTGAAGACGCTGTCCTCGGCGATCATGCGCACGAGGTCGTTGCGCGCCATCTCGCGCGCCAGCTCCACGGCGCTTGCGAAACCCTCCGCGTCGGTCCCCCCGTGCGACTTGATGACCATGCCGTTCAGGCCGAGAAACACGCCGCCATTGACCTTGCGCGGGTCCATCTTCTCCCGCAGCAGCCCGAACGCCGACTGCGCGAACAGGTAGCCCAGCCGCGCGGTCCACGTACGCGCCATGGCCGAGCGAAGATATTCGGCAATCTGTCGCGCGGTGCCTTCCGCCGTCTTCAGAGCGATGTTGCCGGCGAAGCCCTCGGTGACGGCCACGTCGACCGTGCCCTTTCCGAGATCGTCGCCCTCGACGTAGCCGCGATACTCGAAGCCCGGATGGTTCATCTCCCGCAGGATGCGCCCGGCCTCGCGCACCTGCTCGATGCCCTTCATCTCCTCAACGCCCACATTGAGCAGCGCCACGGTCGGCCGCTCCAGGTCGAAGACGGAGCGCGCCATGGCCGCGCCCATGACCGCGAAGTCCACCAGCATGCGCGCGTCCGCGCCGACCGTCGCGCCCACGTCGAGAACGATGCTCTCGCCGCGCAAAGTGGGCCAGATCGCCGCAATGGCGGGCCTTTCGATGCCCGGCAGCGGCTTCAGGCAGAACTTCGCCATCGCCATCAGCGCGCCGGTATTGCCGGCGGAGACGGCAGCGCCCGCCTGCTCGTCGCGCACCGCCTCGATCGCGCGCCACATGGAGGATTTCCAGCGGCCCTTGCGCAGCGCCTGGCTGGGCTTGTCGTTCATCTGCACGGTCACGGCGCAATGCTCGAACGCGGATACCTTCTGGACCGCGGGGTTCGCGGCCAGCACGGGCCGCACGGCGTCCTCCTCCCCGAAGATCAGGAAGCGCAGGTCCGGGCGGCGGTCCATCGCTATCGCCGCGCCCGCGATCACGACCTCCGGACCGGAGTCGCTCCCCATCGCGTCCAGCGCAATCGTGATCGTTTGGGACATCAGCCGTCGCTTCGGGCACGGGTCGCCCGGAACATAACCGGTGTGCCCTTCATAGCAAGCGTAGCGACCAACGCCCGGTCACTCCTGCTTTTTCTTCAGGCCGGCAAGTGCCGCGAAAGGCGAGGCCTCAGGAGAATCATCCTCCACGTGGCCGGCGAACACGACGCCGGAGGCCCGCGGATAGGGATCGAGGCCCACGGCCAGATGCTCACGCGTCAGCCGGCCGAGCTCGATCCGCCCGTTGTGGATGGGCTCCCGCTCCTCGCTCGCTTCCGGGTTGGCCGGCGGCGCCGTATCCGGCGCGTTCTCCTCCGCGGCGACCAGCGTCAGCTCGATCGGCTCGTCCACCGTCTGCTGCACAGGCTCCAGCGTGACGACGTCGGTCTGGACGACCGTGGCGGCCAGCCTCCCGCGCACGGAAAACGTCCCACCCGCCGCGGGCCGGACGTCGAGCTCCGCCGCAAGTTCGACGACCTCCGGGATTCCGAGATCGGCCGCCAGCGTGCGCCGCTCCTCTTCGCCCGCCTCGACGCGGAAGCGCCGCCCCGCGGCCGGCACCTGGTCGGCACGGACGGTAAGGGACAGCGACCCCGTCTTCACGGCCGGCCCTCCTCGCCGGCTGCGGCGGGAAGCGCCGGGAACGGCAGGTCGCCGCGATGCAGCGACGCCATGTCCGCGCCGCGCATCGCCGCGACCGCTCCGGCGAGGCACGCCGCAAGCGCCAGGGCATGGTCCGTCTCCGCCGCATCGGGAAACACGTTCCGCTGGATGGCGTCCGCGAGCCCGCCGTCCTTCAGCCCCCGTTCGTAGGCGCTGATACGCCCGGCGAACGAGCCGTAGAGCGCCTGCATGCGCTTCGGCACCGAAAGATCGCCCACGCCCATTTCACGGAACGCGCCGTCCATGTCGTCGACAAAGCTCTCCGAGACCAGCCGCGCAAGCTCCGGGTCGTCCCCCGGATCGTGCATGAGCCGGTGGAGCACCGCAAACAGATGCAGCGCCACCATCTCGAAGCGCCCCTGAAGCGTGTCCGGCACTCCGTATTCGATGTAGAGGGCCGGCCGCCGCGCCGCCGCGCGCGCGGCGGCGTAGATGCGCCTCGCCGCGTCGCGTCTTGCCAGGTATGTCGAGAGGAGGCCGAACATCGCCGCTGGCTCACCCGTCCGCCGGCCCGGGCCGGCGCTTGTTGCAAACAGGCCGTGACACGGTTAGCAAGCCCGACCAGGAAGAAAAAGCATGCCGATTCCAAGTCGTCGCCCACGTCGTTCCTGCGGTCCGGCGCTCGCCCTCCTCGCCGCAATGGCCCTCGCCGGCTGCATCGGCGAGACGCTGCACCGCGGCTACATCCCGTCGGAGTCGGCGCTGCAGCAGGTCCAGGTCGGAGCCCCGCGCGAGCAGGTGCTCCTGGCGCTCGGGACGCCTTCCACAACCGCCGATTTCGGCGGCGAGGTGTTCTACTACATCTCCCAGGTCACCAACCGGCCCGTCGCCTTCATGAACAGCCGCGTCGTCGACCAGACGGTCCTGGCGGTCTATTTCGACGAAAGCAGCCAGGTCGCCAATATCGGCCAGTACGGGCTGGAGGACGGCAAGGTGATCAACCTCGTGACGCGCACCACGCCGACCGGCGGCAAGGATTTCTCCTTCCTCTCGCAGCTTCTCGGGGCCGCATCGCAGCCGTCCATGGTGCCGGGCCAGTAGCGGACGAAGCCCCGCCCGAGCGCCGGCCCGTCGGAAGGCTCAGTGCGCCAGCACGGCGAGAAGCAGCAGCGCCACGATGTTGGTGATCTTGATCATCGGGTTCACCGCGGGCCCGGCCGTGTCCTTGTAGGGATCGCCGACCGTATCGCCCGTCACCGCCGCCTTGTGGGCCTCCGAGCCCTTGCCGCCGTGCAGGCCGTCCTCGATCAGCTTCTTGGCGTTGTCCCAAGCGCCGCCCCCTGCCGTCATCGAGATGGCGACGAAGAGCCCCGTCACGATCACGCCGAGGAGCATGGCGCCGACCGCGGAGAACGCCTCGGACTTGCCGGCGATCGCATAGACAACGACGAAGGCCACGATCGGCGAAAGCACCGGCAGGAGCGAGGGGATGATCATCTCCTTGATGGCGGCACGCGTCAGCATGTCGACGGCGCGGCCGTAGTCGGGCTTTTCCGTGCCCTCCATGATGCCCGGCTTCTCGCGGAACTGCCGGCGAACCTCTTCCACCACCGCAGCGCCGGCGCGGCCCACCGCCGTCATGGCGATGCCGCCGAAGAGGTAGGGCAGAAGCCCGCCGAAGAGCAGGCCGACCACCACGTACGGGTTGGAGAGCGAGAAATTGACTTCGACGCCCTCGAAGAACGACCCCGGCTCCGCCGTCCGGGCGAAATATTCGAGGTCCGCCGTGTAGGCGGCGAACAGCACCAGCGCGCCGAGCCCGGCCGAGCCGATGGCGTAGCCCTTGGTGACGGCCTTCGTGGTGTTGCCGACCGCGTCGAGCGCGTCGGTGGTGTTGCGCACCTCCGCCGGCAGGTCAGCCATCTCCGCGATGCCGCCGGCATTGTCCGTCACCGGACCGAAGGCGTCGAGCGCCACCACCACGCCGGCCAGCGCCAGCATCGTGGTGACCGCGATGGCGATGCCGAACAGGCCGGCGAGCGCGTAGGCCGAGAGAATGCCGGCAATGATCACCAAAGCGGGCAACGCCGTCGATTCCAGCGAGATCGCCAGGCCCTGGATGACGTTGGTGCCGTGGCCGGTCACCGAGGCATTGGCGATGGAGTGCACCGGGCGATAGTTCGTGCCCGTGTAGTATTCGGTGATCCAGATGATCAGCCCTGTGACGGCAAGCCCCACGAGGCCGCAGAAGAAAAGGTCGAGCCCGGTGAACGTCGTCGCGCCCGCCGAGGTCTCCACCGAGTACTCCGTCGTGAAGCCGACCAGCCAGTACGTCGCGATCGCCACCGCCACGATCGAAAGCACTGCGGTCGCCAGGAAGCCCTTGTAGAGCGCGCCCATGATGGAGTTGTTGGCGCCGAGCCGCACGAAGAAGGTGCCGGCGATGGAGGTGAGCACGCAGAGGCCGCCGATCAGGAGCGGCAGGAGCATCATGTTGAGCGCGGTTTCGCCGTCGAAGAAGATCGAGGCGAGCACCATGGTCGCAACGACCGTGACCGCGTAGGTCTCGAAGAGATCGGCGGCCATTCCGGCGCAGTCGCCGACATTGTCCCCCACGTTGTCGGCGATGGTGGCCGGGTTGCGCGGGTCGTCCTCCGGGATGCCCGCCTCCACCTTGCCGACCAGGTCGCCGCCCACGTCGGCGCCCTTGGTGAAGATGCCGCCGCCGAGACGCGCGAAGATGGAGATGAGCGAGGCGCCGAAGCCGAGCGCCACCAGCGCGTCGATGACGCTGCGGCTTTCCGGCTCGAGGCCCACCGGCCCCGTGAGGATCCAGAAGTAGACGGCCACGCCGAGCAGCGCCAGGCCGGCGACGAGGAGCCCCGTGATGGCGCCGGAGCGGAAGGCGATGGAGAGCCCGGCGCCGAGCGAATGGGAGGCCGCCTGGGCGGTGCGGACGTTGGCGCGGACGGAGACCAGCATGCCGATGAAGCCCGCCGCGCCGGAGAGGATCGCGCCGATGGCGAAGCCGATGGCGGCGATCATGGACAGCAGGAGCCAGGCGATGACGAAGACGACGACGCCGACGATCGCGATCGTCGTGTACTGGCGGGTGAGATAGGCGGTCGCCCCCTCGCGAATGGCGCCTGCGATTTCCTGCATCCGGGGGTTGCCGGCATCGGCGGCCAGCACCGACTGGATCGCCCAGACGGCGTAG
>CAZMJQ010000011.1:0-3065 GCA_964566475.1 uncultured Propylenella sp.
GTACCAAAACACCCCCACTGTCTACCGGCCGTATGATGCTGCGCCCGCCTGGACCGCAGCTCGTCCGGACCTCCACCCGTCCTGTCGCCGGCAGTCAGCCGGCTAAGGCAAGTCGTTACGATTCTCTTAGCCTGTGCGTAAGGGGATGTCGAATCCGGGCAAAAGCAAGGCCGAAAGCGGATTTCCGTGGCTGTGACCCGCTGGATCAGCCCACTTCCCGAACCGGACTTGTCCGCAAGGCCCTCCGAGCTGTGACGCGTCACCTGCCCGAGGAGGGAGGCCGTTCGATTTCACCCGCTTGCCGGTTCGCCCGGCTAAAGCATTCGTCCCGCGCACAAAAGTCGCCCTGCGTCGCACAATTGTGACCGGCAAGAGAATTTGCCGCTCGTTAGCCGGGAACCGAAGGAGTAATTTATCCTTTCTTAAGGATACCGCGGGGGCGTTTGTGAGGAGTAGGGCACATGAAGAGGAGCACGCGACTAGTCGCAGCTGTTGTTGTGGGATTGAACCTGAGCGGCGCAGCTTACGCCCAGGCACTAAACCTGGGGAGTGGTCTGGGCGGCAGTGTCTTCAACGGTGCCGGCAGTCTATCCGGCAGCACATCGGCCGGCATCGGCGGAGGCTTCGCCGGCGCCAGTACCAATCACGCAGCCACGGTGGGGACAGGCGGCAACGCGGGCACGGGCATCGCCGGCCACAACCCCGGTCTCCCCGGTGGATTTGGCGGGCATGCGGGCGCCTCCGCGCATGGCTCGATCGGGTTCGGACATACGCCCTTCGGCGGACACCCGCATTCCGGAAAAGGCTTCTTCGACAAGAAGCCCGGCTTTCATCACACCGGTCGCTTCCCGCCCTTCCACTTCCCGCACAAGAAGGACTTTCACTTCCCGCACAAGCCCTTCCCGCCGGACACCAACGGTTCCCCGCCGCCTCCTCCTCCGGACAACGGCCCCGACGAGGAAGGTGAGGTCCGGCAGCCTGGACAGTTCCTGGCGTTCGACGGTCGCTGTGACGATCCGAGCCGGGACCAGTTCGTGCCGCCCCATCTGAGAACCTGCGAGAAGGTGCGCGCGCCCGGCGAGTAGATGGTTTCCGCCTAGGAGCCGCGGTGAGCCTCGAATGGCGCACCACGGCTCTTGCGTCGCCTCCACGCCGGGAGTGCCGTGGGGGATCGTCCGCGCATGCAAATTTATCGAAAATACAGTTCTGATTCTTCGACAGTTTGGGACGTCAAAGCCACGCCAGGTAAAACTTCAGGCGAGTTTTCGCAGCATGTTCCCGTCAAGTGCTGCATATTGAGGCGGCGTTATTTTGCGGATGGAGATCAGCGGTGTTCAGGCTTTCCCTCCACGGAGTGGTGCTCCTGGGTATCCTCTGGCAGGTGGGCTCGGTCTCGGAGGTCCACGCTGGTGCGACCGCCGTGAGCAAGGCTTTCTATCGGGAGATGGTCTCCCTGGTCGACCGAGACGGCTAGTGGTCCGATTCCGACATTTGCCTTCCGTTGCAGAGACACCCCGAGCAAACGTCGGAATCATAAGGACCACTAGTAAGACTTTGATTCTAGTCGAGCTTTTGAATTTGACATTTGAGCGAGGAATCGCGGCGGGCGGGACTCAAAGGTCAAATTCGCTCCACTAGTGCAACTGGCCGTGGAAGCGGGCGTGCTTCAGCTCTGCCTGGCTGACGAATTGCTTGTGAGCCACCTCGACCGAATGGATGATCCCATCGATCTCCGCTGCCCAGAAATCCAGGAATTTCGCCAGACGCGGATAGTCCGGAGCGATGTCGTAGAACTGCCAGATGAAGGTCTGAAGCAGCCTCGGCCTCTCCGGCATGTGGTAGAGGATGTTCGCCGTGGCGAGGCCATAGCCGGCCCTGTCGCTCAAGAACACGGTGCGAAAGTCATGGTCGGTGATCTCACGCATGTTAACCCTCTTCGGTCGGGGCCATTCGGGCTACGTGCCCAACTGGAATCAATAGCGTGAGGTTCCGAGTTTACCAAATAGTTACAGCGCTTTAGCAGCCCAGCCGAACGAGTGCTGCCAGTTCACATAGGCTGCACCGACTGAAGGTACGCGATGAGCGCGGCTACCTCTTCGGGCTCGAACACGAACTCCGGCATCTCGGGATGGCCGCTGACGATGCCCTCCGCCAGCGCTTCCTGCAGGTCGCTGACCGGATAGCGCTCCGACAGTGTGCGAAAAGCAGGAGCGATGGGGAGCCGGCTTTCGCCTTCCGTGCCGATGGCGTGGCAGCGCGCGCAGTTCCCCTCCGCCAGCGCCCGGCCTTCGGCGACGAGATCGTCCTGCGCGGCAGCCGGGCCAGCGGCCGCAAGCAGGGCAAGTGCGATAAGGACCGAGCGCATCCACACCTCCATTACCAGACTGCCGGGGCATTACCCGATTCGGGCCCGCTCAGGCCTCGGCGAGCGCTCCGCCTGCCTTGGCCAGTGCCTCCGGCGTGTCGACGTCGACGCCAGCGGCGGCTCCGATCTCCACGCGCTCTACTGCTTCCTCGTGCCGGGAGAGGATGTGCCGCGCGCCGGTATCGCCGCTCACAGTCATCAGCTCGGGGAAGAAGGCGCGCGACCAGAGCACCGGATTGCCGCGCTTGCCGTCGATCGTGGGAAGCACGATGGCGGGTCCGCTACGCGCATGGAACGCGCCGACGAGCCGGTCGATGATGTCTGTCGTGATCTCCGGCATGTCGGCGAGAAGCACCAGCGCGCCGCCCGCCTCCCCCGGCACCGCCTGCAGCCCGGCCTTGAGCGAAGTCGCCAAGCCTTCCGCGAAGTCCGGGTTGTGGACTGTCGCAACATCAAGGCCTTCGAGCGCTGCGGTGATGTCCCCGGCCCTGTGCCCGGTCACTACGATGACCGGTCCGGCTTTCGATGCGATGGCGCGCTTCGCCATACGGCGGACGAGCGGCTCGCCGTCGAAGCGCGCGAGCAGCTTGTTGGGGCCGCCCATGCGGCGCGACTGGCCGGCCGCCAGGATGATCGCGGCGACGCCCGCGTGGCGCGCCTCCGCCGGCTCGCGCGGCTGCGGGCGCGACACGATCTCCAT
>CAZMJQ010000012.1:0-3305 GCA_964566475.1 uncultured Propylenella sp.
GCTCACCCGGCGCGCAGGCCGAAACAGGTCCTGCGCGTTGCGGGAGCTGGTCTTCTCCCGCACGTCCTGCGGCATCTCGATCGATTCCAGCGCCTTGATGGCGTCCGGGACGCCTCCTCAGTGAGACATCAGGACCGGCACGGACTGATGCTCCAGGACGTAGTTCGAGACGCCTCCGAACAGCACCGTCCCGAGCTTTCCGCGCCCGAAGGCCCCCTCGCCGCATCCGCGCCCGCCGCAGGCCTGATATGCGGCGGGTGCGTTGAGGCGCTTCCGCGATTCGTGATAGACGGCGCAGGCGCCGTTCTCGGCCGTCCCGTCCCTACGTATCAGCCGGGAAAGGAGTCGCGTGCCCGACCAACACGTGATGGAAGCAACCCTCATTCCCGGCGACGGCATAGGCCCGGAGGTCACCGAGGCCGTGCTTTACGTGCTCGGCGCCCTCGGCGTCTCGTTCGCGTGGGACCGGCAGGATGCCGGCATGACGGCCTTCGAAAAGGGCGGCAACCCGCTCCCGGAAGCGGTCCTTTCCAGCATTCGGCGCACCGGGCTCGCTCTGAAGGGACCGCTGACGACGCCGATCGGCGGCGGATTCCGTTCGGCCAACGTGCAGATGCGGGAGGCATTCGACCTCTACGCCAACCTGCGGCCGGCGCGCACGCTGGTGCCGGGCCGCTACGACGACATCGACATCGTGCTCGTGCGCGAGAACCTCGAGGGCCTCTACCTCGGACAGGAGAGCTACCTGCGCGTCGGCGACGACCAGCGCGCCGTCGCCATCGTCACCGCCGTCAACACGCATGCCGGGTCGCGGCGGATCGCCGAGTTCGCCTTCGACTATGCGGCGCGGATGGGACGGAAGAAGGTCACCATCGTCCACAAGGCCAACGTGCTGAAGGTGCTGACCGGGATATTTCTGGACGCGGCGCGCGAGGTTGCGAAGGACTATTCCGGGCGCATCGAAGTGGAGGACATGATCGTCGACGCGTGCGCCATGAATCTGGTGCTGAACCCGTGGCGATTCGACGTCATCGTGACGACCAACCTGTTCGGCGACATCCTTTCCGACGAGATTGCCGGACTGGTGGGCGGGCTCGGAATGGCGCCCGGCGCCAATATCGGCAAGGACGCCGCCGTGTTCGAGGCCGTGCACGGATCGGCGCCGGACATTGCCGGGAGGGGCGTCGCCAACCCGCTCGCCATGCTCATGGCGGCCGGCCTCATGCTGAGGCATGTCGGCCGCCGCGACGAGGCGGAGCGCCTCGACAAGGGCATCAGGGCCGCGCTCGAATCCGGCGCCAGGACGCGCGACCTCGGCGGCTCGCTGGGCACCATGGAGCTTGCGAGAGCCATTGCGGACCACCTGCCGGGCTGATCCTCAAACGGTCGAGCGGCAAGGTGAGGCAGAGCGACCGGCCTTCGCGCACCTGCCGAAGCGCCGCAGGCGGGGAGCCGATGCCTTGACCGGCCACCGCCGGAAATTTAACACCCGTTCAATGAGATGCTTGGCTACGAATGCCCCGCCGGGGTTCGTGGCAGGCCCCCTGAACGGTGTGTGAGAGGTGATGAGCCAAGAATCAGCAATGCAGACCATCGGCGTCGTCGGCGCCGGAGCAATGGGGCGCGGCATCGCACAGGTAGCCGCAGCCGCCGGACTTGACGTTCTGCTCTTCGATGCACGGGCGGAAGCACCGGCAGCCGCGAAGGCGGCGATCGAGGAGAGCCTCGCACGTCAGGTGGAGAGGGGCCGGATGACGGCCGATGCCGCGCGGGCCACGGTCGACCGCATCGCCATCGCGGCGAGCCCGGAGGACCTCAAGCCGGCGGACCTCGTGATCGAGGCGATCGTCGAAGACCTCGCCGCCAAGCAGGCGGTGTTTCGGGAGCTGGAGGCGCTCGTCGCGGATTCGGCCGTGCTGGCGTCCAACACCTCGTCGCTTTCGATCACCGCCATCGCCGCCGCCTGCAAGCGGCCGGAGAGGGTCGCGGGGCTGCACTTCTTCAATCCGGTGCCGGCTATGCAGCTGGTGGAGGTCGTGCCGGGGCTCGTGACGGCGGAGCCGGTCGTCAAGGCGCTCCTTGCGCTGGCCGAGCGGATCGGTAAGACCGCCGTGCGCGTCAGCGACACGCCGGGCTTCCTGGTCAATCACGTCAGCCGCGGCTACGGGCCGGAGGCGCTGCGGATTCTGTCGGAGAACATCGCGACGGCTCCCGACGTCGATGCGATCATGCGGGCGTGCGGCTTCCGCATGGGGCCGCTCGAGCTGCTCGACCTTACGGGCATGGATGTTTCGCTGCCCGTGATGGAGCAGATCTACCGCGACTACTACGAGGAGCCGGCCTATCGCCCGTCGTTCGTGGCGCGGCGGCATCTCGCCGCCGGCTTCCTCGGGCGCAAGAGCGGCAGGGGCTTCTACGAGTATGCCGACGGAATGAAGGTCTCGCCGCCGCGCGCTTCCGTGACCGCCGGAGCTTCTGCCCCGATCTGGATCGATCCGGACGCATTGAACGCGGAGGAGCTCAGCCGCCGTTTCTCTGATGCGGGCGCCGAGATTGAGAAGCCGGACGCTCCGTCATCGTCGGCCACCTGCGTCGTCGCTCCGCTGGGACGCGACGCCACGACGACCGCCGTGGCGCTTTCGCTCGACGCCCGGCGCGTCGTGGCGGTGGACACGTTGCTCGGAGGGGCGAGCCCGCTTGCCGTCATGCGCACGCCCCTCACCGAGCCGGAGCGCGCGGCGGGAATCGCCGGGATGCTCGGGACGTCCGACGCACCGCTCCCGGTCATCAACGACAGCCCCGGCTTCGTGGCGCAGCGCATCCTGGCGATGATCGTCAACGTCGCATGCGGGGTGGCGCAGCAGCGCATCGCGGCGCCGGTCGAGATCGACCTCGGCGTCAGGCTCGGGCTCGCCTATCCGAAGGGACCGCTGGAATGGGGCGACGAGATCGGCGCCGCGCGCATCGTCGATATCCTCGATGCGTTGCACGAGGCCTACAAGGACCCGCGTTACCGTGCGTCGATCTGGCTGAGGCGGCGGGCGCAGCTGGGAGTGTCTCTGCTCACGCCCGATTGACGAGAAGCGAAGTGTGGGAAACAGGTGAGTTAATCATCCGCACCGTCGTCCCCTGGCGGAGCGACTTGTCCGCCGAAGCCCGCAGGGCGAAGGCGGAAGCGAAGACCCGAGAACCCAGAGCGACGGTGCCCCTGGGTCGTCGGGTCTCGCTGCGCTCGGCCGAGGATGACAACCCTCTACCTCGCGAGATTATCTATCGCCCCTTGAAGGACGGCGGGCGCTTCTCCA
>CAZMJQ010000013.1:0-4951 GCA_964566475.1 uncultured Propylenella sp.
AGGTAGAGCGCCCATACGCCGATGGCGAGGCCGGCAGCCGGCATCAGGAGAAACGCAGCGATTTGGACTGTCGTCATGGTTTCAGCGCCGTGAGGATGCGTCTCGCCAGATAGTGTAGCGCCGCCGAGACCAGAAAACAAATGACGCTCACGAGCATGAGAAACAGCGTCGGGCCGGTCGCAGCCCCCGTGTAGAGACTTGAAAACACCGGCGCCAGCCCGCCGATCGCGAACAGCGCGATCGCCAACCCGTTCACATAAGTCGCCGTCAGCTTCGTGCGCTCGTTGTGGATGAGGCTCACGGCATCCCCTTCCCGTTTAGCTTACCGACCCACGCTCGGTCTTTTGTTGAAGTCGTCTTTATTGCATCGACCAGCCCTTTATGACTCCCTCAACACCTATCTGGCCCAACTGATCCTCGTTGATCCCATACTTCGCCGCAATCTCCGCTTTGTATTTGTCACGCAATTTGCCTTCCAGCTCCATTAGCTGCTGAATATCGTTGCTCGGTGCCAGCCGCGTTGCTTCGTTCATAGCTCGATCCTCTGCTGCAATGCTCTCGACAAAAATCAGTTGCCTGCTGCTTTCGGACAAGCCGAAGCGGTCTTCTGGCGGAGCCAAAAGTGCGGCGAGCCGGCCTTCGTCAATCTTGGAAACGACGATCACCGGGCGCCGCGACCGCGACGGCTGCTCTCAAGATCACCGCGCCACGGATATTTGCCAAAGCCCTGGTCCACCTCTCCTTGACGGCGCAGGCGGACGAGCAGGCGAAGCGCTTCCTCGACGGTTCCCTTCTTCGTTGCGCGGCCGGACACCCTCTGCGCCTCGGCGAGAAGCGCGTCGTCGATGTCGATGTTCGTCCGCATCGGGCCGTCCCGGCGATGTGTGGTGGGCGGTGAGAGGTTCGAACTCCCGACCCCCTGGGTGTAAACCAGGTGCTCTGACCAGCTGAGCTAACCGCCCGATACCGATGACCCGCAATATTTAGTCGCGAGGACCGGGAAAGTCATGGGGCCCGGCGGGACTCATGCCCCAAATGCCGGAAAGCCCCGCGGGGCGGGGCTTTCTGCAATCACAGAGTGATTCGCCCGTCAGGGATTCAGCGTGTCCTTCAGCCCCTTGCCCGGCTTGAACTTGGCCTGGTTGGACGCCTTGATCTGCATCGGCTCGCCGGTCTGCGGATTGCGGCCGGTGCTGGCGGCACGCTTGGAGACGGTGAAGTTGCCGAAGCCGAGGACGCGCACCTCCTCGCCCTTCTTCAAAGAGCCGGTGATGCAGTCGAAAACCGCCTCAACGGCTTGAGTTGCTGATGATTTTGACATTCCGGTCTTGTCCGCCACTGCCGCCGCGAGGTCGCCCTTGTTCATCCTCAATTCTCCTCTCATTGAGACTTAGAAACCGATGCCGCGCTCCGGACGCGTCGAACCATGGAACGGGACGCGCCGCCGCCTTTCGCCCACCTGCAAACCCCGGAATCGCTGGATTTGCAATAGAAAAAGGCCGCCCCGCGAAGGGGCGGCCTTTCTTTTTCCACGATGGCGCTCAGTGCGCAACCACGCCGGTTCCCGCCTCGTCGTCGCCGACGGACGCCTGGGCGGCCTTCTGCTCGGCTTCCGTCCACTCGATCGGCACCGGCTCCCGCGCCAGCGCCTGGCTCAGGACCTCGCCCATGCGGCCTACCGGGATGATGTCCAGACCGTTCTTCACATTGTCCGGAATCTCCGCCAGATCCTTGGCGTTCTCCTCCGGGATGAGCACGGTCTTGAGCCCTCCCCTGAGGGCTGCAAGCAGCTTCTCCTTCAGCCCGCCGATGGGAAGGACGCGGCCGCGCAACGTGATCTCGCCGGTCATTCCGACATCCTTGCGGGCAGGGATGCCGGTCATGACCGAGACGATCGCCGTCACCATGGCGATGCCCGCGGAAGGTCCGTCCTTCGGCGTCGCACCCTCCGGCACGTGGACGTGGATGTCCCGCTTTTCGAAGAGCGGCGGCTCGATGCCGAAGTCTATGGCTCGCGAGCGCACATAGGATGCGGCCGCAGAGATCGACTCCTTCATCACTTCGCGCAGGTTGCCGGTGACCGTCATCTTGCCCTTGCCGGGCATCATGACGCCTTCAACCGTCAGGAGCTCTCCGCCGAACTCGGTCCAGGCAAGGCCGGTCACCACACCGACCTGGTCCTCACCCTCGATCTCGCGGTAGCGGTAGCGGACCACGCCGAGATAGTCCTCCAGGTTCTCCGCGGTGATCGTCACTGTCTTGACGTCGGAGGTCAGAAGCTCCTTCACGACCTTGCGCGACAGCGTCGCGAGCTCGCGCTCGAGATTGCGCACACCGGCCTCCCGCGTGTAGCGGCGGATGATGGTGCGGATCGCGCCGTCCTCGATCACGAGCTCGTTCTTGCGCAGCCCGTGGTCGCGCTCAAGCTTCGGCAGCAGGTGGCGCCGCGCGATCTCCACCTTCTCATCCTCCGTGTATCCGGCGATGCGGATGATCTCCATCCGGTCCATCAGCGGCGGCGGGATATTCAGCGTGTTGGCCGTGGTGATGAACAGCACGTCCGACAGGTCGTACTCGACCTCCAGATAGTGGTCCATGAACGTGGAGTTCTGCTCCGGGTCGAGCACCTCGAGCAGCGCGGAAGACGGATCGCCGCGGAAATCCATGCCCATCTTGTCGATCTCGTCGAGCAGGAAGAGCGGGTTGGACTTCTTGGCCTTGCGCATCGACTGGACCACCTTGCCCGGCATGGAGCCGATATAGGTGCGCCGGTGGCCGCGGATCTCAGCCTCGTCCCGCACGCCGCCGAGCGACATGCGAACGAACTCGCGTCCGGTCGCCTTTGCGATCGACTTGCCGAGCGAGGTCTTGCCGACACCCGGAGGCCCGACCAGGCACAGGATCGGTCCCTTCAGCTTGTTTGCGCGGCTTTGCACGGCGAGGTACTCGACGATGCGCTCCTTGACCTTCTCGAGGCCGTAATGGTCGGAGTTCAACACCTCTTCCGCGAAGCTGAGGTCGTTGCGCACGCGCGAGCGCTTCTTCCACGGAATGCCGAGCAGCCAGTCGAGGTAGTTGCGCACGACGGTGGCCTCGGCCGACATCGGGCTCATCTGCCGGAGCTTCTTCATCTCCCCCTCGGCCTTCTCGCGCGCCTCCTTGGAGAGCTTCGTCTTGCCGATCCGCTCCTCCAGCTCGCGCAGCTCGTCGCGGCCGTCCTCGCCGTCGCCGAGCTCCTTCTGGATCGCCTTCATCTGCTCGTTGAGATAGTACTCGCGCTGCGTCTTCTCCATCTGGCGCTTCACGCGCGAGCGGATACGGCGCTCCACCTGCAGGACGGAGATCTCGCTCTCCATCATCCCTAGCACCTTCTCCAGCCGCTCCGCGACGGAGGTCAGCCCAAGGATCTCCTGCTTCTCGGGAATGCGCACGGCGAGATGATGGGCGACCGTGTCGGCGAGCTTGGAATAGTCCTCGATGTTGGAGACGGCCGAGATGACTTCCGGGCTCACCTTCTTGTTGAGCTTCACGTAGTTCTCGAACTCCGACACGACGGAGCGCGCGAGCGCCTCGACCTCGACCTCCTCGCCGATCGTCTCGGTGAGGATGCGGGCCTCCGCCTCGAAGTAGTTCTCGCGCTCGGTGTAGCGGAGGATCTGCGCGCGGTCGCGCCCCTCCACCAGCACCTTCACTGTGCCGTCCGGCAGCTTCAGGAGCTGCAGGACCGTGGCAAGCGTGCCGATCTCGAAGATGGCGTCAGGCGCGGGGTCGTCGTCGCCTGCGTCCTTCTGGGTCGCGAGCAGGATCTGCTTGTCCGCCCGCATGACCTCTTCCAGGGCATTGATCGACTTTTCCCGGCCGACGAAGAGCGGCACGATCATGTGCGGAAAGACCACGATGTCCCGGAGCGGCAGTACCGGAAAGGTGCTCTCTCCGGAGGGAACGCCGATAAGACGCGGGTTTTCGGTCATCGTTTTTCCTTCGAATCTCGTCTCGCCTGCCCACACGGGCGCACGGCGAGCGAATCACAGTTTAGATGAAGGCGCGCTGCCGAGAAAACCCGCTTCTACGGGCATGGAAAGCGACGGAGAGGATCGGTCGTAACGCGCGCCGGAGGTCGCTCGTCAGGTAGAAACGCACACGTCCTGATTCAAGGCCGCCGGCCTTGTCGGTCCGGGTCAGCGGAGCTTCACGCGGAGCGCCCGGCATTGTGGTGCTCCTCGACGGCGCGCTCGCCGTAGATATAGAGCGGACGCGAGTTGCCGTTGACCACATCCGAAGAGATGACGACCTCCTCGACGCCATCGAGGCCGGGCAGGTCGAACATCGTCTCCAGGAGGATGGCTTCCATGATGGAGCGCAGCCCGCGGGCCCCGGTCTTGCGCTCGACCGCGCGCCGGGCGATCGCCGTCAGGGCGTCGGTGTGGAAGTTGAGCTCCACGTTCTCCATCTCGAACAGCCGCTGGTACTGCTTCACCAGGGCGTTCTTCGGCTCCGTGAGGATCTGCACCAGCGCAGGCTCGTCGAGATCCTCGAGCGTCGCCACCCCCGGCATGCGCCCGACGAACTCCGGGATCAGGCCGAACTTCAGCAGGTCCTCAGGCTCGACCTGACGGAAGAGCTCGCCCGTCTTGCGGTCCTCGGCAGCCTCCACCGTGGCGCCGAACCCTATCGAGGTCTTGCGGCCGCGGTCGGAGATGATCTTGTCGAGCCCCGAGAAGGCACCGCCGCAGATGAAGAGGATATTGGTGGTGTCGACCTGCAGGAACTCCTGCTGCGGGTGCTTGCGCCCCCCCTGCGGCGGCACGGAGGCGACCGTGCCCTCCATGATCTTCAGGAGAGCCTGCTGCACGCCCTCGCCCGACACGTCGCGGGTGATCGAAGGATTGTCGGACTTGCGCGAGATCTTGTCGACCTCGTCGATGTAGACGATGCCGCGCTGCGCCCGCTC
>CAZMJQ010000014.1:0-5039 GCA_964566475.1 uncultured Propylenella sp.
CGTCACACCGGAGGGAAGCCCGGCGGCGAACTACGCATTCGACGTCACACCGGCACGGCTCGTCACCGGGCTCATCACCGAGCGCGGCGTGTGCAAGGCGTCGGAGGCGGGGCTGATGAGCCTGTTCCCGGAGGCGGGAGCCGCTTAGCACGCCAGACGCGTCGGGCGTCCCTCGCCCGCAGAGCTCATGCCGGCGCGTCCGTCTCCGCGGCGGTCCGTTCCTGCGCCGCCTCGGTCCTGCCCACCAGCACGCGGTCGATGCGCCGGCCGTCCATGTCGACGATCTCGAAGCGCAGGCCGCCCCACTCGAAATGCTCCCCGGTCTGCGGAATGTGCCCGAGACGCGAGAGCACGAAGCCTGCGAGCGTCTCGAAATCCTCCTCGCCGCGCATGTCCTTGCGCTCCAGCAGGCGCTCGACCTCGTGGATGCCCAGCATGCCGTCCATAAGCCAGGAGCCGTCGCCGCGCTGGACGGCGGACTCCTCCTGCATGTCCGTCGCGTCCTCCGGCAGCTCGCCGGCGATGGCTGTCAGAATGTCGGTAGGCGTGACGATGCCCTCCAGCACACCGTATTCGTCGACGACCACGGCCATGTGGACGGGGTTCTCGCGAAACATCTCCAGCAGCCTGAGGACGGGCGTCGCCTCGTGAACCACGAGCGGCTGGCGCAGCGAGCTTGCGACATCGAAGCGGCCGGTGCGCGCCATCTGATCGAGCAGGTGTTTGGTGTGGACGATGCCTTCGATCTCGTCGAGGCCCTTGCGCCCGGCGGGATAGCGCGAATGGCCGCTGTCGGCGATCTCGTCGCGGATGGTCTCGGGCGGGTCGTCGAGGTCGACCCAGTCCACCTCCACGCGCGGCGTCATGACGCTTCGGACGGACCGGTCGGCGAGCCTCAGCACGCCTTCGATCATGTCGCGCTCGGCAACGTGGAAGACGCCGGTCTGCGTGCCCTCGGCGATCATGCGCCGGACCTCGTCCTCCGTGACCCCGGCCTCGCGCTTCTCCGGGATGCGCAACAGCCTCACCAGCGCCTCGGTCGAGATGCCGAGCAGCCAGACCACGGGCGCGCCGGCGACCGAGAGCCGGGCCATGACCGGCGCCACGAAAGAGGCGATCCGCTCCGGATTGTTGAAGGCGATCCGCTTGGGCACCAGCTCGCCGACCACGATCGAGAGATAGGTGATGCTCACCACGACGATCCCGAGCGCCACGGGATAGGCGTATCGGCCGAGCCCTTCCAGGACGTGGCTCAGCGGCTCAGCCAGCGTCGCTCCGGAATAGGCGCCGGCGAAGATGCCGACGAGCGTGATGCCCACCTGTACGGTGGAGAGGAAGCGGCTCGGATCGTCGAGAAGCTTGAGCGCCGCTTGCGCCCCGCGCACATGCTGCTCCGCCAGGTGCTCCAGCCGCGCGCGGCGGGACGACACCACGGCCAGTTCCGACATGGCGAAGAACCCGTTCAGCGCGATCAGGCAAAGGACGACGAGAATTTCCCAGAAGGGCATGGGGCCGGGGTCTTTCGAAGCGGGCCGCAAGCTTAGCCCAATGCGCGCGGGCTTGAAAATGCGAGCCGCGCGAAACGCTCACAGCACCCGTCTCGGCACGAAGACCTCGAGCGCCCTGGGGAAAAGATGCGGGAATTGGCCTCATGCCGGCCGGGTGTCGCCGCGACCTCAGCGGTTTGCTGACCGCAGGAAGTCAGGCGGGTCCTCCCGCGAGCAAAAAGGGACGCCCGTGGCCGGGCGTCCCAGGAGCAGGGCAGAAAGGAGAGGTCAGCGCGAGATGCGAATGCTTGTCAGGTCCGCGCCAATGGAGCCGAAGGCCTCCCTGAGCGAGGCGCCGTCCGGCGCATAGTAGTAGAGGCTCTCGCCGTCGTCGCTCACCGAGGCGCAGTCCTGGAAAATCTGCTGCGTCTCGCGGTCGTTCTCCTGGAAGAGGATCATGTAGAGACGGATGCTCTTCGCTTTCACCTTCTCGCAGATTTCGGTGACCTTCTCGTTCAGGCGACGGATTCCGGCCCGCTCGCTCGACGCGAGCCGGCCGCCGTCGCGGTAGCCGTAGCCGGTGTAGGTCTCGGGGAAGGTGTTCGCGCCGTCCGAGAGGAGCACGAGCGCCTTCTGCGTCGTCGTGTCCTCATACTCCACGCCCTGGCTGAACGGCTCCTCGGGAGACAGAACGCGCCAGCCCCATGCGAGACCCAGCGGGATGTGCGTATAGCCGCCGGTATCCATGGCGTCGATCGCGCGACGCATGCGCTCCTGGTCGCTCGTGAGCTCCACGATCGGCTGCCGGCAGCTCAGGTTCGGGCCCATATTGTCGCCGAAGCGGGCGAGACGGATCGGCGTGAAGTACTTGTCCACGTTGCGCAACCGGTCGCGCGCCGATCCGTCGCGCGCTCCCATGCGGTCGTCCAGGTAGGAGTTGCTGCGCATCCAGCGGTCGCCGTCGCCACGGTCTGCGCCGTCCGGCGCGAGGTAGGGGGTCCAGCGCGTGACGGGGTCTGCGCCCGGCACGGTGTCTTCCACATCGTGGCCGCCTTCGCGCGCTTCCACGCAACCCTTCCACTCCGTCGGCAGGCCGTCGGCGCCGCGCCGTCCGTTACTCAGCGCGCCGAAGATGTCGAGACGGTCCACGACGCGGTCGTAGCTGTCGAGCTGATGCTCGCCGAGGCCCTGGCCCGTCCGGTCGAGCCAGGCCGGATCGAAGGCCTCGCCGCGGATGTTGACCGTGGTGGTGAAGGGAACGAGCGCCATCTTGACGCGATCCTCGGCGCCCGACTCCTCGTAGAGGATATCGATCAGGTGATGCGACGCCTCCTTCAGATCGCGGATCTTGCCACGCTGCGCCATCGACCCGGTATTGTCGAGCGCCAGCGCCACCTCGTAGTTGCCGCCGGTCGTCATGACTTCGGTGGAGATGTCGAAGGGCATCTGGCTGATGCCGATGAGCGGCATGAACGCGGTGTCCATGGTGGCGTCGGTGGCCTCGACGCGCCAGCCGCCCTCGATCTCCGTCGCGTTGAAAGCGCCGACGTGCAGCATCTTGTCCCTGCCGGCCGACGGGCGAAGCGCCGCGATGTAGTCGTTGACGAAGGCGTCGGCGTCGGCGTCGTCCTTTGCGCCGCGCCTGGCGAGCGCAATCGCCGCGGAATCCATGGCGTTCAGCAGCTCGACCTTGTGCCGGTGATGACGCGTCAGATCGACCGCGCCGCCCAGCAGGCCGATGAGCGGAACGGCCGAAACCGCGAAGATGATGGCAACGTTGCCGCGTTGATCCAGCGCAAAGCGGTCCCGCGCCCGGAAGAGCACTTTCCACATGACGGCCTCCGATATGTCTTGTTGTCGGCGGCTGCCGCGCGGCCGCCTTAACGTGTTGTTGACATACCTTAACCGCTGTTAAGGGGTGTTAATTTGAGGGGGTTTTTGAGACAATTTTGCCGTTAATTCTAAGGATTTACGGTAAACGGCAGCGGGCGGTGCACGGGCGAAGCCTGGCGCCACGTTGTCGCAACAAGGTGAAAGGGTCGCGTCAAGGTGACACTGGAAATCGCCCGCCATTCGGGACTAGAAAGGGCGGGACCGGCGGGAGCAGTGCATGTTTGACTACAAATCGCACTTCGAGAGCGCGCTGGACGCCCTGCGCTCCGAGCGGCGCTATCGGGTGTTCGCCGACCTGGAACGGCGGGTCGGACGCTTCCCCCGTGCCACCCTGCGCCGCGACGGCGGCGAGCAGGAAATCGTCATCTGGTGCTCCAACGACTATCTCGGCATGGGCCACCATCCGGACGTCGTGGCCGCCCTGCAGGAGGCAGCCGGCACGATGGGCGCCGGCGCCGGCGGGACACGCAACATCTCAGGCACCAACCACCCGCTGGTGGAGCTGGAGGCGGAGCTCGCCGACCTGCACGCCAAGCAGTCCGCGCTGGTCTTCACCTCGGGCTTCATATCGAACGAGGCGTCGATCTCCACCATCGCGCGGCTCCTGCCCGACTGCCTGATCCTCTCCGACCAGCTCAACCACGCCTCCATGATCGAGGGCGTGCGCCGCTCCGGGGGGCTGAAGCAGATCTGGCGGCACAACGACCTGGAGCACCTGGAAGACCTGCTGAAGGGCGGCGGCAAGGAGCGCGCCAAGCTGATCGTGTTCGAGTCGGTCTATTCGATGGATGGCGACATCGCGCCGGTCGAGGCGATCGCCGACCTCGCCGAGCGCTACGGCGCCATGACCTATATCGACGAAGTGCATGCGGTGGGCATGTACGGCGCCCGCGGCGCCGGCATCTGCGAGCGCGAAGGCGTGATGGACCGCATCGACGTGATCGAGGGCACGCTGGCCAAGGCGTTCGGCGTGCTCGGCGGCTATATCGCCGGCTCCGAGGTGGTGGTCGACGCGGTGCGGTCCTACGCGCCGGGCTTCATCTTCACCACCGCCCTGCCGCCTGGTCTGGCAGCGGCGGCCTGCGCCTCGATCCGACATCTGAAGCGCTCCTCCGCGGAGCGCGACGCGCAGCAGCGGCAGATCGCGGTCACGCGCGAACGCCTCGCCGCGGCGGGCCTGCCGGTCATGCCGTCGGAGACGCAGATCATCCCGATCCTCGTGGGCGACGCGGAATCGTGCAAGGCGGCGAGCGACCACCTGCTCGACGAGCACGGCATCTACATCCAGCCGATCAACTATCCGACCGTGCCGCGCGGCACGGAGCGCCTCAGGATCACCGCCACGCCGTTCCACGACGACGCGCTGATCGACCAGCTGGCCGACGCGCTGGTGGAGACCTGGAACGCGCTCGAACTGCCGCTCGAGGGCCCGGCCACGGTGGAGCACGTCGCCCGCCGCGCGCAGATCTTCGCGGTCTCCGGCGGCTAGTTGCGGGGTCCGTAGCCCGGATGGAGGGAGAAGCCCGCAATCCGGGGCCGCGCTGACCGCGGCGCCGCTCCCCGCATTGCGCGCAGCCTGCCCTCGAGCCGGCCGAAAGCCGGACCCGGGGGCTCCATGCGGGCTACGATTCGTCCACCCCGAGTTGACGGCGGCTACGC
>CAZMJQ010000015.1:0-12708 GCA_964566475.1 uncultured Propylenella sp.
CGGGTTCTACGCCGGCGAAGACGGCTCCGGATCCTCGGGCGCATTTCATGTGCTCGGCGGCAACCAGTCGGACTCCGTATCGATCGCGCGGCTCGCGAAGAGCCGGCTCATCGGCGCGCGCTGGCCAGCGACGGCTCCCGCGCCGGACGGCGGGGCCACGCTCCGCGCGCCGGCAGGCGCACTCTCAACCAACGAAGCATAGGAGAAGAACGATGAAGGGATGGCGTACTCTTGCGATCAACCTTGCGATCGCGCTGTTCGGCGTGCTGGAGGCGGCCGACTGGACGGACCTGCTCGGCAACAGCGCGGCCGGGATCACGGTGACGGGTATCGGCATCGCCAACATGATCCTGCGATCCGTCACGACATCGCCGATCGGCAGGCGCGGCTGAGGCGGCCGGGCGACGGTGGACGCCGAGGGCGGGAGGCTCTACCGTCGCCGGCCAATGCGGTGAAATCATTCAGCAGCGGTTCATTCAGGGAACACTAGAAGAGGTGCATGAGAACGGCCTCAATAGTCGCTGCACTGCTCTTCCTGGCTCCGGCTTTCCTTCCGTCGGAAAGCCTCGGGCAGTCATGCATGTCCGGCGGCGATCCGCAGGCGAGGGCGCTGGTCGAGCAGGGGCAGGTGGTCTCGCTGGCGGTGGCGCTGAACCGCGCCAGCCTCGACCATAACCAGGTCGCCTCGGCGGAGCTGTGCCCCGGCGGCGGCGGCTATGTCTACCGGGTGCGCCTGCGTTCCGGCGACACGCGCGACGTTCCGGCGAGCTGAGCTCTTCCGGAGGGGAAGGATGCGCATACTGGTGGTCGAGGACGACCGGGACCTGAACAAGCAGCTCTGCCAGGCGCTGCGCGATGCCGGCTACATCGTCGACTACGCCTTCAACGGCGAGGAGGGGCACTTCCTCGGCGAGACGGAGCCCTACGACGCGGCGATCCTCGACATCGGGCTGCCGCAGCTCGATGGGCTCTCCGTGCTCGAGCAGTGGCGGCGCGGCGGGCGCATGATGCCGGTGCTGCTCCTGACCGCGCGGGACCGGTGGTCCGACAAGGTGCAAGGGATCGACGCCGGCGCCGACGACTACGTCGCCAAGCCGTTCCACATCGAGGAGGTGCTGGCGCGCGTGCGCGCGCTGGTCCGCCGCGCCGCCGGGCATGCGTCCAACGTGCTGGTCTGCGGGCCTGTGCAGGTCGACGTGAAGGCGAGCCGGGTTACGGTCGACGGGACGCCGATCAAGCTTACCTCGCACGAATACAAGGTGCTCGAATATCTGATGCACCATCCGTCCAAGGTCGTGTCCCGTACCGAGCTGACGGAGCATCTCTACGACCAGGACTTCGACCGCGATTCGAATACGATCGAGGTCTTCGTCGGACGGCTGCGCAGGAAGCTCGGCGTGGACGTGATCGAGACGGTGCGCGGCATGGGCTACCGCGTGGGAGCGGCCGAGAGCCCCGATGAGGGGCATGCCGGGTAGGTCGCTTTCCCTCCGCGTCGCGCTGATCGCCGCGGGGGGGACCGCGTTTGCGCTGCTTGTCGCCGGCACGGTCTTCTTCGTGCAGTTCTCCAATGCGGTGGAACGCAGCTTCGACGACCGCCTGGAGACCCTGCTCCTGACGCTGATCGCGGCCACCAACGAAGACGGAACGGTGGACGAGGACTTCGTGGAGGGGCGCAGCGGCGGAACCTTCTCCAGACCGCTCTCCGGCTGGTACTGGCAGACACGCGACGTTGCGACCGGAAGAGCCGTCGACTGGTCGCTGTCGCTCGGGTTCGACGTCCTGCCCGTCACCGATCTCCCCACCGAAGCCGAACCCTCCCGAACCCTCACATTCACCGCAAGCGGCGGGCGCCAGATGCGTGCGCTGGAGCAGCGCGTCACGCTGGCACCCGGGAGCACCTATGCCTTGCTCGTCGCGGGCGATACGGGAATTCTGGTGCGCGACATCGCAGCCTTCCGGAACTCCGTCATCTTCTGGCTCGGAGGCCTCGCGATGCTGCTCGCGCTCGGCATCGCCGCGCTGATGCGCTGGAGCTTCAGGCCGTTGCGCCGCGTGCGGGAGGACCTGGGGAAGGTGCGCGAGGGGGAGATCCAGCACCTGACCGGGGCGTATCCGAGCGAGATCGAGCCGCTGGTGCACGACCTCAACGCGCTGATCGATTCGAACCGCGAGATCGTGGAGCGGGCGCGCATGCATGTCGGCAACCTTGCGCACGCGCTGAAGACGCCGCTCGCGGTTCTGAGGAACGAGGCGACGAGCGCCGGCGGTCCGCTCGCCGCCAAGGTAGAGGAGCAGACCGGGCTGATGCACGACCAGGTGGAGCATCACCTCAACCGCGCGCGCATCGCCGCGCAGGCCAACGTGCTGGGCGCGGTCACGCCGGTCGCGCCGGTGATCGATTCGCTGGCGCGCGTCATGGCGAAGGTGCACCAGGAGCGCGGGCTCGACATCGGCACCGATGCCGGCGCGGACGCGCGTTTCCGCGGCGAGAAGCACGACCTGGAGGAGATGGCCGGCAACCTCTTCGACAATGCGTGCAAGTGGGCGCAGTCGAAGGTGCGGGTCTCGGCGCATGAGCAGACGGTCGACCGCCGGCCGTTCGTGACCGTCGCCTTCGACGACGACGGGCCGGGCCTGCCGCCGGAGAAGCGCGGTGCGGCGCTTGCGCGCGGGCGCCGGCTGGACGAGACGAAGCCCGGCTCGGGGCTCGGCCTCTCCATCGCTGACGAGCTGGCGCGCGTCTATGGCGGCCGGCTCGAGCTGGAGACATCGCCGCTCGGGGGACTCCGAGCGCGGCTCACGCTTCCCGCGCCGGGTGAGTGAGGGCGTGTCCCACCGTTCCTTCACCGTTTCCAGGGAGCGATTGAAAAAGCGCCGCATTTGGGCCATCGGTGCCCGCCACACACCGTCGACCGGTGAGCGTAGCGCGTCTGGCGCCGAGGGGTATCGTATGTTGAAGGCTGTGGCGATTGCGGGCATGGGCGCGCTCGGGCTTGCGGCCTGCGCATCCAGCTCCGGCGTGGTGACCGGCTCCGTGCCCGGCGCCAATCCCGGCGTTATCATCGACAGCCCGGTCGGATCGGGCGCGGGGCAGGCGCCCGTCGGGGCGCTGGAGGGCGCGCTCACGGGCGCCGACGTCGGCGCGTCGCTGACGGAACGGGACCGCGGCATCGCGCTGCAGGCGGAATACGAGGCGCTGGAATACGGCCGCCCGGGTCAGCCGACGCGCTGGCGTAACCGCAGGAGCGGCAATGCCGGAGAGATCAGCGTCGGCTCGACCTACCAGGTGAACCGGCTCGACTGCCGCGAATACACGCACGAGGTCTCCATCGGCGGGCGCAACCGTGTCGTGCGCGGCACGGCCTGCCGCCAGCCGGACGGGGTGTGGCGGGTGTTGTGAAGCCCGGGCAGCCGGCCGCTTGGCATGTCCCCGCAACGTCTCGTGACGGCAAAGTGTTGATCCACCGCATTGCCGCATCCGCCTGGGGCGACTAAATCGGCGCGATCGAAGGACTTTCCGATCGAAAGGACCCGGGGCCGGGCTTGCTGTTCTGGACCCTCATCGCGCTTCTGACCGCCGCGGCGATCCTCGCCGTGCTGCTGCCGCTCGGCCGCGCGCCGCGCGCCGCAAGCTCCGCGGCGCACGCGCGGCAGGTCTATCTCGACCAGCTCGACGAGCTGGAGCGCGACAAGGCGCAGGGGCGGCTGAGCGGGGCGGAGGCCGAGGCGTCGCGGGCCGAGATCGCCCGGCGGCTCATCGCGCTCGGCGACGAGGCGGGCGCTTCCGTCGGCGGCTCCGTTTCCCCGGGCGGCAGCCTGACCGCGCGCCGCGTCGTTTCCGTCGTGGCGCTCGCCGGAATTCCCATCCTCTCCCTTTCGCTCTACCTGACGCTCGGCGCGCCGACCCTGCCGGGCGCGCCGCTTGCCGCGCGGCTCGATGCGCCGGCGAGCGCCGACGACGTCGAGACCCTCCTCGCCCGGGTCGAGCGGCACTTGGCCGAGACTCCGGAGGACGGCCGCGGCTGGGAAGTGATCGCGCCGGTCTATCTCCGGCTCGGACGCGCGGAGGATGCGGCCAACGCCTTCCGCAACGCCATCCGGCTCCTCGGCTCGACGGCCGAACGGCAGGCGAAGCTCGGCGAGGCGATCTGGATGGCGGAGGGCGGGATCGTCACGGCGGACGCGCGCGCCGCCTTCGAGGCGGCGAACGAGCTTGACCCCGATGCGCCCGAGCCGCGCTTCTTCCTGGCGCTGGCGGCGCGGCAGGGGGGCGACGACGCGGCGGCGCGGCAAAGGCTGACGGCGCTCCTGGCCGACACGCCGGCGGATGCGCCGTGGCGCGAGACGGTGGTGGCGGCGCTTGCCGGGCTTGAGGGGAACGCGGCGCCGTCCGGGCCAGAGGCGGGACCGGCGGCGGACGACGTCGCGGCGGCGCAGACGATGCCGGAAGAGCAGCAGACTGCTATGATCGAAGGCATGGTAAGCGGACTTGCCGCGCGGCTTCAGGACGATCCCGACAATGCGGACGGCTGGCTCCGGCTGATCCGCTCCTACGTGGTGCTGGGCCGCACGGAGGCGGCGGCGGAGGCGGCACGCGAAGCGCTCGCAGGCGTGACGGAGCCCAGCGGGCGCGCGCGCGTCGAGGCGTTGATCGGCGAGCTCGGCGTCGCGCCCGCGGAGGCAACGCCATGACGCGCAGGCAGCGGCGGCTCACGATGATCGCCGGCGCCGGCGCGGTGCTGGCGCTTGCCGCCGCGCTGGTCGCGGTGGCGCTCCGGGACCAGATCGTCTTCTTCTATTCGCCCACCGAGATCGCCGAGAAGGAGCTGGCGCCGGGAACCCGCGTCAGGATCGGCGGGCTGGTGGCCGACGGCTCGGTCCGCCGCAACGGCGACGGCACGGTCAGCTTCGCCGTGACGGACACAGCGAACGATGTCGTCGTGGCGTTTCGCGGCATCCTGCCGGACCTCTTCCGCGAAGGGCAGGGCGTGGTGGCGGAGGGCGTGCTGAACGCGGGGAGAGGGGTCGACGCGGAGAACGTGCTCGCCAAGCACGACGAGCGCTACATGCCCAAGGAGGTGGTCGACGCGCTGAAGGCGCAGGGCGTGTGGAAGGAAGGCGAGGGGATGGCGCAATGAGCGGCGCGCTCTCTGTCGCCGAGATCGGGCACTATGCGCTGGTCCTGGCGCTCGCGCTGGCGCTCGCCCAGTCCCTCGTGCCGCTCGCCGGGCTGCGCTGGGGCGACGAGCGTCTGGTGGCGGTGTCGGGCAGCGCGCCGATCATCGGATTCTGCTTCACGGCGATCTCCTTCGCCGCACTGACTGCGGCCTACGTCACCTCCGATTTCTCGGTCCTGAACGTCTGGGAGAACAGCCACTCCGCCAAGCCGATGCTCTATAAGGTGACCGGCGTGTGGGGGAACCACGAGGGGTCCATGCTCCTGTGGGTGCTGATCCTGGCGCTGTTCGGGGCGCTGGTCGCCGCGTTCGGCGGCAACCTGCCGAGCGCGCTGAGGGCGCGCGTCATCGCCGTGCAGGGCTGGATCGGCGCCGCCTTCCTCCTCTTCATCCTCCTGACGTCGAACCCGTTCGCGCGGCTCAGCCCCGCGCCGCTCGAGGGCCGCGACCTCAATCCGATCCTGCAGGACATCGGTCTCGCCATCCATCCGCCGCTGCTCTACCTCGGCTATGTCGGCTTCTCGATCGCGTTCGCCTTCGCGGTCGCCGCACTCATGGAAGGGCGCACCGACTCCGCCTGGGCGCGCTGGGTCAGGCCGTGGACGCTGACGGCGTGGATCTTCCTGACGGCCGGCATCGCGATGGGCTCGTACTGGGCCTATTACGAGCTCGGCTGGGGCGGCTGGTGGTTCTGGGACCCGGTGGAGAACGCCTCGTTCATGCCATGGCTGGCGGGAACGGCGCTGCTTCATTCCGCCGTGGTGATGGAGAAGCGCGGCGCGCTGAAGCTCTGGACCATTCTTCTCGCCATCCTCACCTTTTCGCTCTCGCTCCTCGGCGCGTTCCTGGTGCGCTCCGGCGTGCTCACCTCCGTGCATTCCTTCGCCACGGACCCGACGCGCGGCGTCTTCATCCTCGCCATCCTCACGTTCTTCATCGGAGGCGCGCTGGCGCTTTTCGCGCTGCGCGCGCCGGAGATGAAGCAAGGCGGGCTGTTCGCGCCGATCAGCCGCGAGGGGGCGCTGGTCTTCAACAACCTCTTCCTGGTGACGGCGACCGCGACGGTGCTGGTCGGAACGCTCTACCCGCTGGCGCTCGAGACGGTGACCGGCCAGAAGATCTCAGTCGGCGCGCCGTTCTTCAACCTCACCTTCGTGCCGCTGACGATCCCGCTCCTGATGGCGGTGCCGTTCGGTCCGCTGCTTGCGTGGAAGCGCGGCGACCTGCCGGGCGCGGCGCAGCGGCTTGCCGTCGCCATGGCCGCGGCGCTCGTCGCGGCGGTCGTCACCTATGTCGTGGCCGGGGGGAGGGGCGTGCTCGCCCCGCTCGCGCTGGGCCTCGGCGTGTGGCTGATCGCGGGGAGCCTCGTCGATCTCTCCGACCGCATCCAGCTTTTCCGCACCAATGTCGGGACCAGCCTGTCGCGGCTTGCCGGGCTGCCGCGCTCGGCGCTCGGCACGGTCGTGGCGCATGCCGGCGTCGGCGTCCTGGTGATCGGCGTGGTCACTACGACCGCCTACCAGACGGAGGAGATCGTGGCGATGAAGCCCGGCGAGAGCGTGGAGGTGGCGGGCTATACGCTCCTCTTCCAGGGCATGGCGCCGGTCACCGGGCCGAACTATCGCGAGGACCGGGCGCAGTTCGTCGTCTCGCACGGCGGCGGGGACCCGTTCACGCTCGCCCCGTCGAAGCGCTTCTATGCCGCGCGCGAGACGGTGACCACGGAAGCGGCGATCAAGACGACAGGCTTCTCGCAGCTCTACGTGAGCCTCGGCGAGCCGATCGAGGGCGGTGCCGTGGCGGTGCGCGCCTCGTTTAAGCCGCTCGTCACGCTGATCTGGCTCGGCGCGCTGGTGTCGGCGCTGGGCGGCGCGCTGTCGCTCACGGACCGGCGGCTGAGGATCGGCGCGCCGCGGCCCGCGGCGGTGCGAGGGGCGAGGGCGGCCTCGGCGTGATGGGCGGCGTCTCAGGGGCCTTTGCCTTAAGCAGGCGGCGCGGCGCGGTTTCTCCCCCATCGCAGATGGGGGAGGGTGACCATGCCCCCGGGTCCGGCCTTCGGCCTGCCCGAGGACAGGCTGCGCATGGTGGAGGGGGCGGCGGCTGGCACTGTGCCGTGCGGCCGCCCCCTCCACCGCGTTCGGCGGTCCCCCTCCCCCGCGTTGCGGGGGAGGAACCGGCGGCTCGCCGCGGCTTCTTCGGTGCGGCTATCTTCCTCGCGGTGGTTCTCGTCGCGTTCGTCCAGCCGCTCGCGCCGGCCGTGGCGGTGCAGCCAGGCGAGAAGCTCGACGATCCGGCGCTGGAGGCGCGGGCGCGCGACATCTCCGCGGAGCTGCGCTGCCTCGTCTGCCAGAACCAGTCGATCGACGATTCGAACGCGCCGCTGGCGCGCGACCTGCGCATCCTCGTGCGCGAGCGGCTGGAGGCAGGCGAGAGCAACGACGAGGTGCGCGACTACCTGGTGGCACGCTACGGCGACTTCATCCTGCTCAAGCCGCGTTTCGCGGCCTCCACGCTCATCCTGTGGCTGACGCCGCTCGCGGTGTTGATCGCCGGTGCCGTAGTGGCGCTGAGGCGCTTCCGCCGCCCGGCGCCGGCTACGGCGGGCGGCGCTCTCTCGCGCGAGGAGGAGGAGAAGCTCGCGCGTATTCTGCGGGGCTGATCGGCCGGCACCGCGGTTTTGCGGAGACTATCTGGCGTAATCACCGCAAAATATGCGGCGATTACGTTGCCTTTGCGGAGAATGCAGCCTATATTCACCGCAAAGGATGCGGTGAATGCCGAGATACATCTACGACCTGGAAAGCTGGCCGGAACTCCATTGGCGGGACGATGCGCTGATGGGGCCGCTCGCTGCTGTTCGGCATCGTCAGGGGATGCTGGCTGGGCGGATGGAGGGGCTTGGGTTTCCGCTGCGCTCGGAGGCCGAGCTCGAGACCTTGACGGAGGACGTGGTCAAGTCGAGCGAGATCGAGGGCGTCGTCCTCGATGCCGCCCAGGTTCGCTCTTCGATCGCATCGCGGCTGGGCATCGACGTCGGCGCGCTCGCGCCCGCGGAGCGGCATGTCGAAGGCATCGTCGGCATGTCGATCGACGCGACACAAAACTTCGCGGCGCCGCTTACCGAGGAGCGGCTGTTTGGCTGGCACGCGGCCCTCTTCCCGACCGGGCGCAGCGGGATGAGCCGCATAGCCGTGGGCGCGTGGCGCACTGAGCGGTCGGGACCGATGCGGGTCGTGTCGGGCCCCGCGGGGCGGGAGCGCGTCCATTATGAGGCGCCGCCGTCCGAGCGCGTGCCCGGCGAGATGCAGGCGTTCATCGAATGGTTCAACGCCGTGCCGACGACCGATCCGGTGCTGAATGCCGCCCTCGCGCACCTCCGGTTCGTGACGATCCATCCGTTCGAGGACGGGAATGGACGCATTGCGCGCGCCATTGCCGACATGGCCCTTGCCCGGGCCGAAGGAAGTCCGCGGCGCTTCTACAGCATGTCCTCGCAGATACGCAGGGAGCGGGGCGCCTATTACACCATCCTCGAATCGACACAGAAGGGCGACCTCGACGTCACGCCGTGGCTCAGGTGGTTCTTCGCCTGCCTCGACAGGGCCTTGGACGGTGCGGAAGAAACGCTCGCAAGCGTGATGCGAAGGGCCCGGTTCTGGGAGGACCACGCGGGGGCGGCGCTGAACGAACGGCAGCGCGCCATGCTCAACCGGCTCCTCGACCGGTTCGAGGGTAAGCTTACGACTTCGAAATGGGCGAAGCTGGCGAAGTGCTCTCAGGATACGGCGCTGCGCGACATCGATGACCTGATGGGGCGCGGAATCTTGGCGAGAGCGCCCGCCGGTGGCCGCAGCACAAGCTACTCGTTCGTCTGGGGCGCGGCAGGGTCATCCGGGCGGAGCCTTACCGAAAATTAATGCTTCGGACACTGCCCCGTAAGGCGACGGGCTCTATCTGATGGACCGTGCAGGCGTCGCCTTTCGCCCCCCGAGCGGCGCCTGTGCAGACCTCCAGTCCGCCCCGGCCGCCCCGGGGCGGACACTTCAGATCAACAGGAGTTTTGAGGAACATGACGTTTTCCAGTTCCAGCGCGCGAGCCCGGCGCATCCGCAATGCGCTGCTCGCAAGTGTTTTCACCCTCGGTCTCGTCGGCGCGGCGGGCACCGGCGCCGTCCTCACCAACAGCCACGAGGCGCTTGCCGAGCAGGTCAGGGTCGAGACGCCGGGCCCGGCCGACTTCACTGAGGTCGTGGAGCAGGTGCGGCCGGCCGTCGTGAGCGTGCAGGTGCGCACCGAGGTGAACGCAGTCGTCAATCGCCGGTTCGAAGGACTGGACGACCTGCCTCCCGGCATCGATGAGTTCTTCCGGCGCTTCGGAATCCCGCGCGGCTTCGGCGAGGACGACCGCGCACCCCGGCCGCATCAGCCCCGCCGCGGCTTGAGCCAGGGATCCGGCTTCTTCATCTCCGACGACGGCTACCTCGTCACTAACGCGCACGTCGTCCGCGACGGGAGCGATGTCACCGTCATCATGGATGACGGCCGCGAGCTCGATGCCGAAGTGGTCGGCACCGACGACCGCACCGACCTTGCTCTGCTGAAGGTCGAGGGCGACGGCTTCACCTATGTCGCGCTTTCCGGAGTGGAGCCGAAGGTCGGTCAGTGGGTGCTCGCCATGGGCAATCCGTTCGGCCTCGGCGGGTCGGTCTCGGCCGGCATCATCTCCGCGCAGCATCGCGACATCGGCACCGGGCCGTACGACAACTACCTGCAGGTCGACGCCCCGGTGAACCGCGGCAATTCCGGCGGCCCGATCATCAACACGCACGGCGAGGTGGCCGGCGTCGCAACGGCGATCTTCTCCCCGTCGGGCGGCAATGTCGGCATCGCGTTCGCCATTCCCGCCAGCATCGTCGCGGACGTCGTCGGCGACCTGCGAGACGACGGGATCGTGACGCGCGGCTGGCTCGGCGTGCAGATCCAGTCGGTCACCGACGACATCGCAGAGAGCCTCGGCATCGACGGCACGGAAGGCGCCATCGTCTCCGACGCGCTCCCCGACGCACCGGCTCGCGCGGCGGGCATCGAGGCCGGGGACGTCATCACCAGGATCGACGGCGAGACCGTGGCGGACCCGAAGGCCCTGTCACAGATGATCGCAGGGATGGACCCCGGTCAGCAGATCGAGGTGACCGTCATCCGGGACGGCGACACGCGCACCATCGACGTGACGCTCGGCAATCTCAACGACTTCGACGAGATGCAGCAGCGGGCGGGCGCCACCGAAACCGAGGAGGTGCCGTCGCGCGTGGAGTCGCTGGAGGATCTCGGGCTGACTCTCGACGTCAATCCGGACGGGGAGGGCGCTCTCGTCTCCGGAGTCGAAGAAGGCAGCCCGGCCGCGGAGCGCGGCATCGAGGCCGGCAACGTGATCGTCTCGGTCGGCAGCCAGGCGGTGCAGAGCCCGCAGGATGTCGAGGAGGGCGTTACCGCAGCTCGGGACCGCGGCCGCGACGCGGTGCTGTTCCGCGTGCAGGGCGAGCGTGGGACGCGCTTCGTCGGCGTTCCCTTCAACCGCGGCTAGCCCCGACGGGCCAAGGACTGGACCGGGCGCCGCGTTCGCCCCCCGAGTAAGGCGACCGGTCACCAGCAGACGGGCCGCGCAAGCGGCCCGTCATGCGTTTGAGGCGCTGGAACTGGCGATGCGGCCCCGCTATCTCACTGACATGCGCATACTGGTCATCGAAGACGACAAGGAGACGGCGAGCTATCTCGTCAAGGCGCTCGGCGAGGCCGGACACGTGGCCGATCAGGCGCATGACGGGCGGACCGGCTACGAGATGGCGTCCGCCGGCGACTACGACGCGCTCGTCGTCGACCGCATGCTGCCGAAACAGGACGGCCTCTCCCTCATCTCCGCGCTGAGGGCGGCCGGGAATCGGGTGCCGGCCCTCATCCTCTCGGCGCTCGGGCAGGTGGACGACCGGGTGACGGGGCTGCGCGCCGGCGGCGACGACTATCTGCCGAAGCCCTATTCCTTCTCCGAGCTGCTGGCGCGCGTGGAGGTGCTCGGCCGCCGCAGCACGCCGCGGGAGGCGGAAACGGTCTACCGCGTCGGCGACCTCGAGCTCGACCGGCTGTCGCGCAAGGTGAGCCGCGGCGGCGAGGCGATCGTGCTGCAGCCGCGCGAGTTCCGCCTGCTGGAGTTCCTGATGAAGAACGCCGGCACGGTGGTGACGCGCACCATGCTCCTGGAGAAGGTCTGGGACTATCATTTCGATCCGCAGACCAACGTCATCGACGTCCACATGTCGCGACTGAGGTCGAAGATCGACAAGGGCTTCGAACGGCCGCTGCTGCATACGGTGCGCGGCTCCGGCTATGTGCTGCGCGACGATGGCTAGGCAAGCCGCGCTCCGCCTGTTCCGCACCACGGGGCTCAAGCTCTCGGTCACTTTCCTTGCGGTATTCGCCCTCTTCGCGGCGTTCCTCATCGGCTATATCGCGCGCAACACGACAGCGATCCTCCAGGCGGAGATGCACGGGGCGGTCGACAACGAGCTGCGATCGATGTCGCTGCAATACCAACGCGGAGGCGTCGCGCATCTTTCGCGCGTCGTGGAGCTGCGCAGCCGGCAGCCCGGCGCGAGCCTTTATCTCCTGACCGACGAGGACGGCGACAAGATCGCCGGCAACGTCGAGACGGTGCCCGCCGCCGTCCTGGAGGGATACGGGCCGGAGGCGCGCGTCGTGCCCTATGTGTGGCGCGACGAGGAGGGCTCCGAGCAGCGCCAGTCGGCGCTCGTGCGCGTGGTGGACCTCGGCGACGGCGGGCGCTTCCTTGTCGGGCGCGACGTCAGCGAGATCGAACAGGTGGTCGGTATCGTGCGGCGCGCGCTGGTGCTCACCGCAGCGCTCACGGTGGCGCTCGGGCTGGCCGCCTCGATCTTCGTGTCGCGCCGCGTCCTGAGGCGCGTCGATTCGATCGCCGACACCAGCCGCCGCTTCGCTGCGGGCGATCTCGGGGGCCGCCTCGAGGTGACGGGAAGCGGCGACGAGTTCGACCGCCTGGCGGAGAGCCTCAACACCATGCTGATGCGCATCGAGCGCCTCATGCTCGGGCTGAAGGAGGTGTCCGACAACATCGCGCACGACCTTAAGACGCCGCTGACGCGGATGCGCAGCCGCGTCGAGCGCGTGCTGGCGGAGGGCGGAACGGAGGCGGAATACCGCGCCGCGATGGAGGCGACGATCGAGGCGGCCGACCAGCTGATCCGCACCTTCGATGCACTGCTGATGATCGCGCGGGTGGAGGCGGGCTCGTCCGACGCCGTGTTCTCGCTGTTCGACGCGTCGGCGCTGGCGCGCGACGTCTACGAGCTCTACAAGCCGCTCGCGGAGGAGGCGGGCGTCGCGCTGACCCTGAAGACCGACACGCCTGTCAAGGTCAGCGCCAACCGGGAGCTGATCAGCCAGGCGCTTGCGAACCTCGTCGATAACGCCGTTAAATACGCCCAGGAAGGCAGCG
>CAZMJQ010000016.1:0-5527 GCA_964566475.1 uncultured Propylenella sp.
GGGCCTGCCGGAGCGCGCGATCGCCGATGCCGTCAAGGCCGCCGCCGGGCTGTCCGCGGCGATCGTCGTCGGCTCGCACTACCTCGAAGACGCCCGCCGCCTCGCCGCCGCGCTCCCCGGCGCCCGGCTCGGCTACGACCCCATGCTCGCCGCCTCGCGCGACCGCGGCCTCCGGCAAAGCCCCGAGCGGCTCCTGCGCCACGTCGAGCGCCGCAGGGAAGGCGTCACGCTCGCCTTCCTCAGCTACGACGTTGTGGTCGCCGCGTTGCGGGCCGGCTTCCCTCTTGTCGACCGTCTGCTCGACCTCGGCATGGAAACCGACGCCTGGACCGTCAATCCCGGCCCGCATCTCACCGACGACACTCTCGAGCACCTGCTCAAGTCCGGCGTCCGCCAGATCACCACCGACGCGCCCATCGACCTCGCCAAGCGCATCGCCGCGCTCGGATAGCGCAGGGCACCGAGCGCCGGGTGGATGCGTCAGCGGAGACAAAGCGTGAGCCGGAGGGTTGTCATCCTCGGGCGACCCCGGACTTGATCCGGGGGAGACCCGAGGACCCAGGGCCACGCCGCTCTAGGTCCCCGGGTCTCCGCTTCGCTCCGCCCGAGGATGACGGGGCAAAGATTGACTCACCGATTTCCCGATCGTCCTTCTGCAAAGCACCTGCTGAACACCTCCTCCTCACGCGATGAGATCGCCCGCATCCAGGACGCCGGTGACGCTCGCCAGCAGCACGGAATCCCCGCTCGAGAACGCCACCAGCGTATCCATGACCGCGTCGCCGTTGCCGTCGAGCTCGCTCGTCCCGTCGATCGTGATGCCGTTCAGCACCAGGAAGTCCGTGCCGACCAGGAAGTCGCCGATCTCGTCGTCCCCGTCTCCGGCATTGAAGACGAAGAGATCGGCCCCGCCCTCTCCGAACAGCAGGTCGTCTCCTGCGCCGCCGGTCAGCTCGTCGTTGCCGGCGCCGCCCCAGAGCGCGTTCTCGCCCGCGTCGCCCACGATGCGGTCGTTGTAGGCGGACCCGATGACGCGCTCGATCGAGACGAAGCTGTCGCCCGCGGCGTGCCCGCTTGCGGCGTAGTTCAGACCGAGGTTGATGACGACGCGGTCGTCCGATCCCTCGTAGGAGGCCGTGTCGATGCCGGCGCCGCCGTCGAGGAGATCGCCGCCCGCGCCCCCGATCAGGATGTCGTTGCCGTTCTCGCCGAACAGCTGGTCGCTGCCGTCTCCGCCGTTCAGCTCGTCGTTTCCGTTGCCGCCCCACAGCCGGTTGTCGTTCGCGTCGGCCACGATGCGGTCGTTGTAGGCGGACCCGATGACGCGCTCGATCGAGACGAAGCTGTCGCCCGCGGCGTGCCCGCTTGCGGCGTAGTCGAGGCCGAGATTGATGACGACGCGAGCGTTGGAATCCTCGTAGGAGGCCGTGTCGATGCCGGCGCCCCCATCGAGGAGATCGCCGCCCGCGCCGCCGATCAGGATGTCGTTCCCGTTCTCGCCGAAGAGCTGGTCGTTGCCGCCGGCCCCGTTCAGCTCGTCGGGACCGTCGCCGCCCCGCAGCACGTTTGCGCCCGAGGTGCCCACGATCCGGTCGTTGAAGTCCGAGCCGATAACGCGCTCGATGGAGACGAAGCTGTCGCCGGCGGCGTGCCCGCTTGCGGCGTAGTTCAGACCGAGATTGATCACGACCCGGTCGTCCGATCCCTCGTACGAGGCAGTATCCGCGCCGATGCCGCCCTGCAGCGTATCGGCACCGGGCCCGCCCGTCAGCGTGTCGTTGCCGCTTCCTCCGATGAGCAGGTCGTCGCCGTTCTCGCCGAACAGCAGGTCGTTGCCGCCGCCGCCGTTCAGCTCGTCGTTGCCGTCGCCGCCCCACAGCCGGTTGCCGCCGCCCGTGCCGACGATGCGGTCGTTGAAGTCCGAGCCGATGACGCGCTCGATGGAATTGAAGCTGTCGCCCGCGGCGTGCCCGCTTGCGGCGTAGTTGAGGCCGAGATTGACCACCACCCGCGCGTTGGAGTCCGCGTAGGACGCCGTGTCGAGCCCCGTCCCACCGTTCAGCACGTCCCCGCCGTCTCCGCCCGCGAGCGTGTCCTCGCCGCTGCCGCCCCAGAGAATGTCGGCGCCTCCGCCGCCCTCCAGCAAGTCGTCGCCGCCGCTGCCGCCCGACAGGACGTTGGCTAATGCGTCGCCGCGCAGATGGTCGCTGCCGGCCCCGCCCGTGAGGTTCTCGAACCCGACGATCGTATTGAACCCGACCTCGAAGCTCCAGGCCGCGGGCCCGAGCGGATTGTCGGGCGACGCGACCAGCATGGCCGTGACGCCGAGCAGTGCGTTCTGGTAGCTCAGCGTATCCTCGCCGGTGCCGCCGTCATAATAATCGTCGTCGTCGCCGGTGCTGGCGATCACAAGATCGTCGCCGAAGCCGCCGTAGACTTCGTCCACGCCGCCTCCGTCGGCGAGGACGTCGTCGCCGGCAAGGCCCGCTATGACGTTCGCGTTGCCGTCGCCGGTAATGGTGTCGTCGCCGTGACCGCCGTACACGTTCTCGACGTTCTCGATCTGGTCGACGCCGATCTCCGTGCCCGTGGCGTGGTCGGAGACGGCCGAGAGGTCGACCGTCACCCCGTTCTGTGTCCCCTCGTAGGTGACCAGGTCGATGCCCGCGCCGCCGTCGTAGTGGTCCAGGCCGTCGTGTTCGGGCCCGTTCTGGCCGTTGCGCAGGGCGGTGCCGGGACCCCAGGAGATCACATCGTCTCCGCTGTCGCCGGACACGGTGTCGTCGCCCCAGCCGCCCATCAGGTGGTCATTCTCGTCGCCCCCGGAGAGCAGGTCGTCGCCCTCGCCGCCGTTCAGCGCGTCCGCCCCGGAATGGCCGTTGATCGTGTCGTTCCCGACTCCGCCGTATGCGAAGTCATCGCCGGAGCCGCCGTGGATCGTGTCGTTGCCGCCATCGCCGAAGAGGGAGTCCGCGTCGTCGCCTCCGTGGATGAGGTCGGCGTGGTCGCCGCCATAGATCGTGTCCTGGCCGCTTCCGCCGATCAGGATGTCTGCGCCCTCATCGCCGAAGATGACGTCGGCGCCAGACCCGCCGTCGATCGTGTCCCTTCCTTCGTTGCCGTTGATCGTGTCGTTCCCGCTTCCTCCGAGGATATCGTCGTTGCCTTCCCCACCCAGGATCGTGTCGTTGCCGGTCGAGCCGTCGAGCGTGTCGTCATCGTCGCCGCCGTCGATGAAATCGTTGCCGCTGCCGCCGTTGATGGTGTCGTTGCCCCAATGGCCGTACAGATGGTCGTTGTGGTTGTTGCCGTAGATCTCGTCGTCGCCCAGCCCACCGTAGATCTCGTCGTTGCCGCCGAGACCGATGAGGAGGTCGTCGCCGTCATTGCCCCAGATGACGTTCGCTCCGTTCGAGCCCCACACCTCGTCGTCGCCGCTTCCCATCTCGGCGTTCTCGATGCTTGAGAGGACCTCGACGAAGTTCGGCGCGTCGAAGAGGCTCGCCTCGCCGTTGCCCTGGCCGTCATTGTCGAGATAGACGAGCCAGCCGAGCGATGCGTAGGTGAAGCTGACCGTGTCGCTGCCGGCGCCGCCGTAATAGGTGTCATTGCCCCAGCCGCCCTGCAGGTAGTCGTCTCCGTTCCCGCCGCTCAGCAGGTCGGGTCCGTAGCCGCCGTAGATTGCGTCGTTGCCGTCCTCGCCGTAGAGGACATCGGCGTCGGCGGCCCCGGCCGACATCTCCTCCAGCAGAGTGGCGCCGTACGGCGTCTCGTCCTGGTCTCCGCCGTAGATGTAGTCGCCTTCGCTGCCGCCGAAGATCTCGTCGGACCCCTCGTTGCCGTAGAGGAAGTCGACGCCCGCTTCGCCGAAGATGTGATCGTTGCCGCTTCCGCCGCTGATATGGTCGCCCTGAGCCCCGCCGAAGAGGAAGTCGGCCCCCTCGCCGCCGTTGATCCAGTCCTCTCCGTTGCCGCCATTGATGAAGTCCGACCCGCCGTTGCCGTGGATGATGTCGTCGCCGTCGTTGCCCTGAATGTTGTTGCCGAGCTCGTTGCCTACGATCTCGTCATGGCCGGCGCCGCCGATGGCGTTCTCGATCTCCGTGTAGCGCGCGATCGAGATGTTGTTTGTCATCCCGCCGATGTCGCTGAAGGCCATCTGGTTGAGGTCGAGCCGCTGCGCGTCGTCGTAGCCGGACAGGTCGATCGTATCGATGCCGCCGGAATCGTAGATCGTGAAGACGGGGATGTCGCGGATCTGCGTGGCCGCCCCGAACGAATCGAAGACCACGTCGTCGAAGCGATGGATGATCCGGTCGGAGTTTGAGTTGAACCCGTAGGTCGTATTGCCGGTGCGCGTCTCCGGGTTGTCGCCGTACATCTGCTCCACGGCGGCGATGTCGTGCAGCAAGGGTGATAGCGGAACGCTGCCATTGAAAGCGGCCCCGGAATACGTCTCGCTGAAGTAGGACATCACGGTATACTGTCGCGTGTCCTGGATGTATTCGGCATGGTCCTCGTAAGTGATCGTGCCCTGCCCGGCGTCGTAATTCCCGGGATGACTCAGACCGAGAGCGTGGCCGATCTCATGGAGCACGGTGTAGAAGCCGACTTCGCCGACTCCCATCTGGTCGAAGTCACCGAACAAGGTGTTGAAGGCGACATGGCAGAAGGCCTCATTGGGGTAGTCCGCAGCAGCAGCCCCAGGAGCCGGTTCGCCGCTGCCGAGCAAGTAGAGGTCGCCGGCATAGAACTGGATGTCTCCTTCCTCCCCCGGACCCGCCTCCGCGAAGGTGAGGCCGCAGACATCGCTCCAGAGCTCGAAGGCAAGCTCCACCGCAGCCTGCTGACTGGCGCCGAAGGCCTGGAAGTTCTCGACGTCGAAGGCCGGGTTGGAAGGAACCGAAGTCGCGAAGCTGTAGGTGACGGTCGTGGTTCCCCACTCCAGGTCGGAGCGCGTGATCCAGGTGGCGGCTTGGTCGATCGTGAGGGATTCGGTCGGCATGGTACTTCCTCCTGCGGATTATGTGCGGCGCGTTGGGCCGCTTTCGTTCGAAGCTCGTCGGTCTCGACGCGCCGCATGCAGCGCGGCCCGTTTCGGGCCGGCCGCGCGAGCGCTCCGGCTGGTCAGCCATCGCCGCAAGGCGTCGTGTGGAAGGGTTCGGGGAGGCGGGAGCGCCGGCGGTCCTGCGGGCCGGAGCTCGGCCCGAACGCGCCCGGGGCGACGGCGGATAGCCATGGCGTTCTCCGCTTGCGGTCTTGCCCCCGCACCGGAAAACTGCCGCCATCGCCTTTCAGCCGGATTGCAAAGCGCCGCTAAGTGGTTTCGCCGGTTGCGGCGTCATGAAACGAAGCGCGGGCTCCTCATGCGTTGTGGCTTGCGACGCGCGGGTGCGCTAGGGACGCTGCGAGCCGCACGTCCCGCGGCCAGGAAGAGCAGCCATGATCCTTCCCGCTTTTGCCGCCCCGGGCCGCTTCTATCGCGGCAACCTGCATACGCACTCCAACCGCTCCGACGGCGTGCGCA
>CAZMJQ010000017.1:0-4567 GCA_964566475.1 uncultured Propylenella sp.
GTCGCGCGCCACCTCCAGCAGCTCGCCGTGCACCTCGGGTAGCGCAATGCGGAAGCCGGGCATGCCCGATTGCCGCGTGCCGAGCACGTCGCCCTCGCCGCGCAGCCTGAGGTCCTCCTCGGCGATGCGGAAGCCGTCCTCGGTCTCGCGCATGACGGTGAGGCGGGCCAGAGCGGTTTCGCCAAGCGGCGGGCGGTAGAGGAGCAGGCAGGCGGAGCGCGCGGCGCCCCGGCCCACGCGACCGCGCAGCTGGTGCAACTGCGCCAGCCCGAAGCGCTCGGCGTGCTCGATCACCATGATCGTTGCGTCCGGCACGTCGACGCCAACCTCGACCACGGTGGTGGAGACGAGGATCGCCACGTCGCCGGAGCGGAATCGCTCCATCTCCCGGTCCTTCTCGGCGGCCTTCATGCGCCCGTGAACCAGGCCCACGCGCTGTCCGAAGCGGGTGTTGAGCGCGGCGTACCGCTCCTCCGCGGCGGCGAGGTCGGACTTGTCGGACTCAGCCACCAGCGGGCAGATCCAGTAGGCTTTGCCGTCGGCTTCGACGGCGCGGCCGATGCGCTCCACGACCTCGCCGAGCCGCTCCAGCGGCACGGCGCGTGTGTCGATCGGGTGGCGGCCGGCGGGCTTCTCCGTCAGCCGCGAGACCTCCATATCGCCGAAGTACGAGAGCACCAGGGTGCGCGGGATCGGCGTCGCCGTCATCACCAGCATGTCCGGCGCCTCGCCCTTGGCGGAGAGCGCCAGCCGCTGGTGCACGCCGAAGCGATGCTGCTCGTCGACCACCACGAGCCCGAGCCGGCGGAAGCTCACGTCGGCCTGGAAAAGGGCGTGCGTCCCGATGACGACACCCGCCTGCCCTGAGGCGATTCGGGTAAGCGCCTCGGCGCGTTCGGCGGCGCGGTCTTTGCCGGTGAGGAGCACGGTCTCGACGCCCGCGGCGGCGGCCAGCGGAGCGATCGTCGCGTGATGCTGGCGCGCCAGGAGCTCCGTCGGCGCCATCAGCGCGGCCTGTCCGCCGGCCTCCACCACGTGCGCCATGGCGAGGAGCGCGACCGCGGTCTTGCCGGAGCCGACATCGCCCTGAAGGAGCCGCACCATGCGGCTTTCGCCGGAGAGGTCGGTCCCGATCTCGTCCAGCGCCCGACGCTGCGAGGCGGTGAGCGCGAAGGGGAGGGCGGCCTCGATCCTTGCGTGGACATCGCCTGCGGCGCGCCACTCCGTGCCGCGCGTCCGCCGTACGGTGCCGCGCACCAGCGCCAAGGCGAGCTGGCTGGCGACGAGCTCGTCGAAGGCGAGCCGCTGCCAGGCCGGGCCGGACGGTTCGCAGTCCCCAACCTCCTCCGGCGCATGCAGCCGCCGCAATGCGGCGCCGAACGCCGGCCAGCCGCGCGTCGCGAGAAGGTCCGCGGACAGCCATTCGGGCAGGTCCGGGAGCCGCCGCAGGGACTCTGCGATGCCGCGGCGCAGGATCTTTGGCGACAGTCCGGCCGTCAGCCCGTAGACCGGCTCGACGGAGGGCATGTCGCCGGAGCGCTCCGGCGGCAGCACGTAGTCGGGATGCGGGATCTGCGGCCGCATGTCGTACCACTCGACCCGTCCGCTCACGACCAGCCGCGCGCCGATCGGAAAGAGCTTCTTCAGCCAGTCGGCCTGCGCGTTGAAGTAGACGACCTGCACGGTGTTGTTGCCGTCCGCCAGCACCACGCGCCACGGCGAATCGTATCCGCGCGGCTTCTCCAGCCGTTCCACCGTTCCCTCAACCGTCACCGTGCCGGACGGCGGAAGCTGATAGAGCGGCGGGCGGGCGCGCCGGTCGACGGACCCGCCCGGCAGGTGAAAGAGGAGATCGCGCACGACCGGCTCGCCGTTGACGCCGGTGACGCGGCCGATGAGCTCGGCGATGCGCGGGCCGACGCCGGGCAGCGAGCGGGCGGGGGCGAAGAGCGGGTCGAGCAGGGCAGGGCGCATCGCCGGCTATTCTGCAAAACGTCTCGGCGCTGTATAGGACCGCGACGCAAGCGAGTTGGCGCTTAGCGGAGCGTTGGCTACGCCGCGACGGAAATGGTAGGTTTGCCAGATGGTTGCGCTTCCGCAGCACAGGATGACGGTGGACGAGTACCTGGCCTGGGCCGAGACCCAGCCCGGGCGCTACGAGCTTTACGGCGGCGTGGTCTACGCGATGACCCCGGAGCGGGCTGTTCATGCGAAGGTCAAGTTCGCGGTGCAGTATGCCCTGGCGTCGGGGATTCGGCGGGCGGGACTCCGCTGCCACATGCTGCCGGACGGCATGACTGTGCGCGTCGACGAGCACACCGCGCACGAGCCCGACGCCCTTGTCTACTGCGGAGACGAGGTGCCGAATTCGTCTGTCGAGGTGCCGAACCCTGTCATCGTGGTGGAGGTCCTGTCGCCCTCGACGCGCTATATCGATGCCTCGGCCAAGCTCGCGGGCTACTACTCCCGGCCCAGCGTCCAGCACTACCTCATCGTCGATCCGGACAAGCCGCTTGTCGTCCATCACAGGCGCAAGGAGGGCAATACGCTGACCACGCGCATCCTGAGCGAGGGGCCAATAAGTCTGGAGCCGCCGGGGATCGAGGTGCGTATCGAGGACTTCTATCCAGCCGCCGCGTAAGCGGGCCGACTCGCGAACGAAAGCCGGAAGAGAGGCATGACCGGGACCGCACGTTCCAGCGAGGGGCTCGACGCGCGCAGGCGGCGGGCGCTGGTCCGCGCCTGGCGCCGGGGCACGCGCGAAATGGACCTTGTTCTCGGACGCTATGCAGATGCCCATATAGCGGACCTCAGCGACCACGATCTCGCCGATTTCGAGGCTTTGATGGACGTGCCGGATCAGGATCTCTTCGCCTGGGTCACCGGCGCCGCGCCGGTCGAGCCCAAGCACGCCTCGCCACTCTTCGATGCCATCGTCACCTTCCATGCCCGCCGTCATGACACGACCTGAACGCTTCTCGCCGAGCGACCCGCTCGCAAACCTGTTCCACGGCCGTTCCAGCCTGACGCTGGGCGGCGTGCCCGACGGGCTGGAGGGGCGCATCCTGGCGCGGCTCGCCGAGGCGGAGGGCACGGTCCTGTTCGTGGCGCGCGACGCCCGCCGCGTGACCATGGCGGAGACGGCGCTCGCTTTCTTTGCGCCGGACGTGCCGACGCTGACGTTTCCCGCGTGGGACGCGCTTCCCTACGACCGCGTCTCGCCGAATGCGGAAGTCTCCGCCAACCGGATGACGGCGCTCCACGCGCTGCTTCAGCCGCATGAAGGCCCGCGCGTGGTGTTCACCACCGCCAATGCGATCGCGCAGCGCGTGCCTGACCACGAGACCGTGGCAGCGCGATCTCTCAGCGCGGCGGCAGGCGGCACGGTGCGCATGGAGGACCTGACCCGCTGGCTGGAGGCGAACGGCTTCGACCGCGCCGACGCGGTACGCGAGGTGGGCGAATACGCCGTGCGCGGCGGCATCGTCGACCTCTGGGCGCCCGGCACGCAATCGCCGATCCGCCTGGATTTCTTCGGCGACACGCTCGAGACCATCCGGCCATTTGACGCCGCCAGCCAGCGCACGGTCGGGCAGCAGAGGCGGCTTGACCTAATCTCGGCAAGCGAGGTGGTGCTGACCGAGGAGACGATCGCGGCCTTCCGGCGCAATTACCGTGCGGCGTTCGGAGCGGTGATCGGCAACGACCCGCTCTACGAGGCGGTGAGCGAAGGGCGCCGCTTCGCCGGCATGGAGCACTGGCTGCCGTTCTTCTACGAGACGGTGGAGACGCTGTTCGACTATTTGCCGGACGCGCCGGTGGTGATCGAGCACCACGCGGCGCGCGGACTTGCGGATCGCCTGGAGCAGGTGCGCGACCATTACGAGGCGCGGCGCGAGGCGGCGGAGAAGGGCCCGAGCGCCGTCACCGGCGGGGCCGTCCCGTATAAGCCGATCCCGCCCGAGGCGCTCTACCTGAGCGACGAGGAGTGGACGTCGCGCCTGGCGGACCGGCGGCACGCCTACCTCTCGCCCTTCGTGGAGCCGGAGGAAGAGGCGCGCACGGCGATCGACATGGGCGGCCGGGCAGGGCGCTCCTTCGCGGCGGAGCGGACGGCCGGCGACGTGAATGTCTTCGACGCGCTGGTGGAGCACGTCGCGGTGCTGAGGAAGTCCGGGCGCAGGGTGCTGCTTGCCTCGTGGAGCGAGGGGGCGCGCGACCGGCTCGGTCAGGTGCTGGCGGATCACGGTCTGCTCGACCTGAAGCCGGTCGCGACATACGCGGAGCTTCAGGGGCTGAAGGAGGGCCAGACCGGCGTTGCGGTGCTTCCGCTGGAGACCGGCTTCGAGGCTCCCGACCTCGCAATCATCGGCGACCAGGACGTGCTCGGCGACCGCTTCGTGCGCCCGGCGCGGCGGAAGCGCGCAGCAGATGCGCTGACCGACGCGGCGAGCCTCGCTGCCGGCGACCTCGTGGTGCACGTCGACCACGGCATCGGGCGTTTCACGGGGCTCCGGACCATCGAGGCGGCCGGCGCGCCGCACGACTGCCTGGAGCTGGTCTATGC
>CAZMJQ010000018.1:0-4842 GCA_964566475.1 uncultured Propylenella sp.
GGTGCCGGTCCTCAACGACTGGATGGCGAAGGCGTCGGTGGCCGGCGTGCCGGTCTTCGCCTCGCGCGACTGGCACCCGCCGGACCATCTCAGCTTCAAGCCGCAGGGCGGCAAGTGGCCGGTGCATTGCGTGCAGGAGACCGAGGGCGCCACGTTCCACCCCGGCCTGAAGCTGCCGGACGATGCGGTGATCGTCACCAAAGGCGACCGTACCGACCGCGACCAGTATTCCGCCTTCGACGCGACCGGCCTCGCCGCCGACCTGAGGCAGCGCGGCGTCGGGCGCGTGTGGATCGGCGGGCTGGCGGAGGACGTGTGCGTGCGCGCCACCGCGCTCGACGCCGCCAAGGAGGGCTTCAAGCCGCAAGTCATCGCCGCGGCGACGAAGCCCGTATCCGCCGTCGGCGGCGAGACCGCCCGCGCCGACATGCGCAACGCCGGCGCCACGATCGTCGAATAGCCATGCGCAGGGTCGGCGGACTCCGCACTTGCTATCGCCCTGGGGGTCTTGAGAAGGCGTCGAGAACGTCGCAGCGCAGGGACTTGGAAACGGGCGCCGCGGCCTCCGGTTCCTCCCCCGCAACGCGGGGGAGGGGGACCGCCGAAGGCCCCATCGCACGCGATGGGGGAGGAACCGAAGCCGCGCCGGACGGAAGAAGCGATAGCTCACGATGCTTGTTGCGGCCGCCCACCCGGCGTCCTGTGGCTCCGCCCGCCCATCCCCGATGAGCCTGGCCCTCTTCACCGACCTCTACGAGCTGACGATGCTCCGCGCCTATTGGGAGCTGGGGCATGACGACGAGGCTGTCTTCAGCCTCTTCGTGCGGCGGCTCCCGGAGGGGCGCAACTACCTCATCGCCTGTGGCCTCGAAGACCTGATCGACGAGCTGCAGGAGCTCCGCTTCCACGAGGACGACCTCGCCTACCTGGCGGCGCAGGGCTTCCCGCAGCCGATCCTGGACCGCCTCAGGGATTTCCGCTTCACGGGCGACGCGCATGCCCTTCCCGAGGGCACGCCCTTCTTCGCCAACGAGCCGATCCTGGAGGTCGTGGCCCCGATCGCCGAAGCACAGCTGATCGAGACGCTCGTCCTCAACCAGATCGGCTTTCCCACGATCATCGCATCGAAGGCGGCGCGCGTCGTCGAAGCCGCGCAAGGGCGCGCCGTCATCGATTTCGGCGGCCGCCGCGCGCATGGCCTCGACGCCGCCGTGAAAGCCGCGCGCGCCGCCTACGTCGCAGGCGCCGCCGCGACGTCGAGCGTGCTCGCCGGGAAGACCTACGGCATCCCCATCGCCGGCACGATGGCGCACAGCTTCATACAGGCCTATCGCAGCGAGGCCGATGCGTTCCGCGCCTTCACGGAGATTTATCCCGACACCGTTCTCCTGGTGGACACGTACGACACGCTCGACGGCGTGCGGAAGGTCATCGCGCTGGCGCGGGAGCTTGGCGAGAGGTTCAAGGTCCGCGCCGTTCGGCTCGATTCCGGCGACCTGCGTCAACTGTCGCGGGATGCCCGCAAACTGCTCGACGAGGCCGGGCTTGAGCGCGTCGAGATATTCGCCAGCGGCGGCCTCAACGACGGGAGGATCGCAGCGCTTCTCGAGGGCGCACAGATCGACGGCTTCGGCGTCGGGACGGACCTTGTGGTCTCCACCGATGCTCCGGCACTGGATATCGCCTACAAGCTCACCGAATACGGCGGGTCCGGCCGCATGAAGCTGTCGGCGAGCAAGAGGTCCCTGCCCGGCCGCAAGCAGATCTTCCGCGAGTTTCGCGACGGGCTCGTGGCGCGCGACGTGATTGCGCGCCACGACGAGGCCCTGCCCGGCACGCCCCTCCTCAGGCACGTCGTGCGGGGCGGCGCGCGCGTGGCGCCGGCCGAACCGCTCAGCCAAATCCAGGCACGATGCCGCGAGGAGATTTCACGCCTGCCCGCAGAGCTTCGCGCGCTGACACCGGCCGCGCATCCGTTCGAAGCGGAGATCAGCCCGGCGCTTGAAGCGTTCGCAGGCGAGGTGGCGAAGGACGTCGCCGGACGCTGACGGCCTCAGAGCTCCCGCACCGACACGACCCGGTAGGTGTGCATGTCGCCGTCCTCGTCGGCGATCGAGACGTATTCGCCGATCCTGAACTGCTCTGCGCCGAGCCGGTGGCCCGCCTCGTCGTCGTCGGTGCGGCTGTCGTCGTAGTCGAAATACCACGCGCCGCCCGGCCGCCGCGCCAGACGGCCGACCTGATCGTCCTCCCCCTCGCGGAACCTGTGCACCCGGCACTCGTCCTTGTGCTTGCGCCACACGTCGGCGGAAAGCCGGTCGTCGGCGTCGAGCGGAGCCACGAGATCGTAGCCGGTGGCGCTGCTACCCTCCGGATGGCCGGGCTCGCGCGCCAGCTCCAGCCGGATGTGACGGAATTCATGCGGGAGAGAGGACATCCTTGGCGCTTCCTGTCTGTGTCGCTGAGGGGCTTTCGTGCCGCCCATCCGATCCCACGAGAGATATGGCGCGGCCTTGATCCCGGTCAACAACCCCCGGCCGCCGCCACTTCTCCCGCCTTCCGCGCGGGCCGGCGAAAAGAAACCTAAACGTTATTTGCATCTGGACGCCCCGGCCCTTGTCGGGTCATGCTGAGATTGTTTGAATGCCAACTATCTGCCGGGCGAGGGGCCGGACCACCGGGAACGGCTGGTACGGCTCCCGACGATGCGGCTTCCCGGCGGGACAAAAGAGAGGGAGGTGACGATGCAACATACGCTCTTGAGGGCGCTCGCTTCGGCGGCGCTCGCGGGTTCGCTGGCCGCCGGCGCGGCTCAGGCGCAGGACACGATCAGGATTGGCGCCAGCGCCCCCAAGACCGGCCCGCTGGCCGGCGGCGCTGCCGTCACGCATTGGCCCAGCATCCAGCTGTGGGTCCACAACGTGAACGAGGCGGGCGGCATCAAGGTCGGCGACAAGATGATGCCGATCGAGCTGATCGAGTATGACGACCGCACCTCCAACGAGGAGGCGATCAAGAACATCCAGCGGCTGGCGACGGTCGACGAGGTCGACTTCATCATCGCCCCCTACGGCACGGGCATCAACATCGCCACCGCGCCGATCCTCGCCCGTTACGGCTACCCGCACCTCGCAGTCACGGCCGTGACGGACAAGGTCGACGAGCTGGCGGCGCAGTTCCCGAGCATGTTCTTCACCCTCGGAACCTCGACCGAGTTCGCCAAAGGCGTCGCCGACACGCTGGTCAAGCTGCGCGATTCCGGCGCCATCGGGGACCGCGTGGCGATGGTCAACGTCGCGGACGCCTTCGGAATCGAGCTCGCCAATGCCGGCAAGCCGGCGATGGAAGAGGCCGGGTTCGAGGTCGTCTATGAGAGTTCCTATCCGCTCGGCACGCAGGACCTGGCGCCGGTCGTCAGCGAGGCGAAAAATGCCAATCCCGACGCCTTCATCGGCTTCTCCTATCCGCCGGACACCTTCGCGCTGACCGAGCAGGCCAAAATCGCGGACCTCGACGTCGGCGCCTTCTACGTTGGCGTGGCGACCGCCTTTCCCGCCTTTCTCGGCGCGAACGGCGCCGCGGCTGAGGGCGTCCTCGGCGCGGGCGGCACCAATCCCGACCCCGAGGCAATGCAGAAATACTACGCCGATCACAAGGCGGTCACCGGCGTCGATGCCGACTACTGGGCGAGCCCGGTCACATACGCGACCCTGGAGATCCTGCAGCAGGCGATCGAGCGCGCGGGCACGCTCGACAGGGAAGCGGTGATCGCCGAGCTGACCGACGGCACGTTCGATACCATCACCGGCGGGATGACCTTCGACGGCAACGTCAACCGGCAGTTCTGGACCGTCGGCCAGTGGCAGGATGGCGTGTTCCAGGGCGTCGCGTCGACCGGCCTTGGCGGGAAGGAGCCCGTCGCCAAGCAAGGCTGGGAGTAGCGAAAACGAACGCTCCGGTGCGGCCTGCAACGCCGCACCGGACGCTTCGGGGCAGTAACGGCTCATGGAGATACTGGTAACCGGCGTACTCTTGAGCGGCACCTACGCGCTGATCGCCCTCGGGCTGACGCTTCAGTACGGCGTATCGCGCATCATGAACCTCGCCAACGGCGAGACCCTGGTCGCGGCCTGCTTCGTCGCCTTCTGGCTCTTCACAACGCTCAGCATCAATCCGATCGTCGGCATCGCCATCATCGCCCCGGCGGCGTTCGTCGTGAACTGGGCGGTCTACGCCCTTCTCCTGCGCCCGCTGGTCAGACGCGCCAGGAACCGCGGCATGCTGGAGGTGGACTCCATCCTCGCCACCTTCGGGCTGCTGTTCATCCTGCAGGGCCTGATGATCCTCGGCTTCGGCGGCGGCATCTTCAGCTACTCGTACCTGTCGGAGCGCTTCGTCATCTTCGGAAGCCCCTACGGGCTCAACCGCGTGGTGGCGTTCGCCGCCGCAGCCGCGATCGCGCTGCTCCTCTACCTGTTCCTCTACCGCACGCGCTACGGAACCGCGGTGCGCGGCGTGGCGGTCAACCCGACGACGGCAAGCCTCGTTGCGATCGACGTGGATCGCGCATCCGCCTTCGCCTTCGCGCTCGGCGGCGCGCTCACCGCGGCCGGCGGCTCGCTGCTCTCGACCTTCTACACCTTCGACGCCTCCATGGGCGTTGTCTTCACCATGAAGGCCCTCATCATCGTCATCATGGGGGGCGTGGGCGACGTGCGGGGCGCCGTGCTCGCCGCGCTGATCCTCGCCATGGCCGAGACCGCAACCGCCAGCCTCATCGACCCCGGCCTCACGCTGGCGGCCACCTACTCGCTCTTCATCCTGACGCTGCTCTTCCGTCCG
>CAZMJQ010000019.1:0-3209 GCA_964566475.1 uncultured Propylenella sp.
TACGGCTGGATCAGGCCGCGCATCGTGGTGCCGGTGCACGGTGAGGCGCTGCACCTCCACGAGCAGGCCAAGCTCGCCCGCGCCGCCGGCATCCCTGAGGTCGTGGAGGCGCGCAACGGCCGCATGGTGCGGCTCGCGCCCGGCCCGGCGGAGCTTGTCGAAAGCGTCGGCGCCGGCCGCCTCTATCGTGATGGGCGGCTGCTCGTGTCCCATGAGGCGAGCGGGGTCGTGGACCGCCGCAGGCTCGGTTTTGCAGGCGTGATCAGCATCGCGGTCGTGCTCTCGGACAGCGGCGACGTGCTGGAGGACCCCAACGTGGCGCTGCTCGGGGTGCCCGAGAGCGATGCGGAGGGCGAGGCGTTGCGCACCGTGGCCGAGGACGCCGTGGATGACGCGCTCGACGGTCTGTCCAAGCCCAAGCGCCGCGATGCCGGTGCGGTGCGCGACGCCGTCCGGCGCGCGGTGCGCGGCGCGATCGACGCGGCGTGGGGAAAGAAGCCGCAGACCATCGTCCACGTCACGCATGTCAGCGATTAGGGCTCGACGGACCGTTCGTCAGGCATAGGCCGCGCCTTCAGCCAGAGGAAGAGCGGGATCCGCGTCCACCTGCGCATGTGAGGCATCTGTTCGATGCGGTGGGGAAGCGGCTCGCGCAAGGACGTGATCGCGAGACCGGCGTTCTCCAGCGCGGCGGCATAGGCTTCCAGCGGCTGCGACCAGCCGGCAAATCGCATCCTGAAGCCATCCCGCTCCTCCTCGTCCTCGAAGCGCTTCCGTCCGAAGTACGTTCCCTGCAGAACGAAAGGCGCATCGGGGCCCGTGCCTTCGAAGCGGCCATGGTCGGCAGTCGGGTGGACGAGCGAGATCAACACAAAGCCGCTCGGGCGAAGGACGCGGCGGATGTCCTTGACCGCAGCCGGCACGTCCTCGACGTCCATCAGCACGTTGTAGGCGACGACGAGGTCGAAGGCGCTCTTCGGGAACGGCAGTGCCGCGGCGCCGGCGATCGCATAAGCGTGTGCCGAATCCGTTTGCCGGGCGGACTCGACCAGCTCGGGGACCGGATCGACGGCCGTGACCCTGTATCCGAGGCTCTTGAGCTCGCGCGAGACACGCCCCTCGCCGCAGCCGACATCCAGAGCGTCGCCGCTGCCGCGACCGATGAACCCGGCCAGCGAGGTGCGGTATGCCCAGAACGCGTCGTGGTCGGGCGCGCGCGCCCAGGCGATCCAGTCCCGCGCCGCGGCGGCCCAGTGGCTACGGTCGGCGGCCTGCTTTGGGCTCATCTTGCTTCCCCAGACCTTGACCCTGTTGGCGAGGCGGGCTTGAGAGTGGCCGATATACGTGATTCAAGCTTCGCGCATGCCGTTCCGATCATCTCCGGGCACGTAGAGCCGTCAATGCTCGGCCGCCTCAACCACGTCGCCATCGCCGTGCCGGACCTCGACGCCGCGGCACGGCTCTACCGCGAGACGCTCGGCGCGACGGTCTCGGCGCCCCAGCCGCTTCCGGAGCATGGGGTGACCGTGGCATTCGTCGACCTCCCCAACACGCGGATCGAGTTGCTGGAGCCGCTGGGGGAGGAATCCCCGATTGCCGGATTCCTTGCCCGGCGCACAGATGGAGGGATTCACCACCTCTGCTACGAGGTCGACGATATCCGCTCCGCGCGCGACCGGCTCGTGTCGAAGGGGGCGCGGGTTCTGGGTGACGGCGAGCCGAAGACCGGCGCCCACGGGCGGCCCGTCCTCTTCCTGGACCCCAAGGATTTCAACGGCGCGCTGATCGAGCTCGAGGAGGTCCCCCGATGAGCCTCGTCAGCGGCCTGGCGATCTACTTCATCCTGTGGTGGCTATGCCTGTTCGTGGTGCTGCCGTTCGGCGTGCAGGGACAGCACGAAACCGGCGAGGTGGAGCCCGGCACGGAGCCCGGCGCGCCGGTCCGTCCGCTGCTCCTGCGCAAGGTGATTGCGACCACCGTGCTTTCGGGGATAATCTTTGCCGGCGTTTATCTCTACTTCGGCGTGTATGAATTGTCGCTGGAAGACCTGATGATCTGAAGCATCGGGTGAGGACATCGCCTTGGGGGAAAAGAAAAAGAGCAAGGCGGCGCCTTGCTCAAGACTTCGCGATTACCCATTCATCACTCAACGCATGGACGCGCTGCCTGACGAAGTCCTCCCAAGACTTGGACCGCGAGTATTCGGTGTCCAGGCACCTTCTTGGATTTGAACCATAGCGGATCGAAAGTGGGCTGTCACTACCCTTCGCCCGCGGTGCCGAAAAAAATGGCTTCCTGCCTGCATTTGGCGCAACCGGTCAGTTGTCGAAAGAGGCTCTGGGCTCGGCACGGGGTCGGCACGGGGGCCGGCCCTTGCCAAGGCCCTTTCGATACGGTCATGTCGCCCCCCAAGCCCCGGATGATTCACGCGCGATGCTGCTTTCCCGCTATTTCCTGCCGATCCTGAGAGAGACGCCGAAGGAGGCGGAGATCGTCTCCCACCGGCTGATGCTGAGGGCCGGCATGCTCAGGCAGCAGGCAGCAGGCATCTATTCCTGGCTTCCTCTGGGGCTTCGCGTTCTGAAGCGGATCGAGCAGATCGTACGTGAGGAGCAGAACCGCGCCGGGGCGCTCGAGGTGCTGATGCCGACCATCCAGTCGGCCGACCTGTGGGTCGAATCCGGGCGCCTCAACGACTACGGCCCGGAGATGCTGCGCATCCAGGACCGGCACGATCGCGCCATGCTCTTCGGTCCGACCAACGAGGAGATGATCACCGACATCTTCCGCGGCTATGTCCGCAGCTATCGCGAGTTGCCGCTCAACCTCTACCACATCCAGTGGAAGTTCCGCGACGAGATCCGCCCGCGCTTCGGGGTGATGCGAGGGCGCGAGTTCCTGATGAAGGACGCCTATTCCTTCGATCTCGACTACGAGAGCGCCCGGCACGCCTACAATCGGATGTTCGTCGCGTATCTCAGGACCTTCGCCCGCATGGGCCTCAAGGCGATTCCCATGCGCGCCGAATCCGGCCCCATCGGCGGCGACCTCAGCCACGAGTTCGTCATCCTCGCCGACACCGGAGAGAGCGCCGTCTACTGCGACCGCGCGCTCCTTTCGCTCGACATTCCGGGCGAGGACACGGATTTCCGCTCCGACCTGACGCCCATCGTCGACAGCTGGACCTCCTCCTACGCCGCCACCGACGA
>CAZMJQ010000020.1:0-9395 GCA_964566475.1 uncultured Propylenella sp.
GGGATGCGGATGGTGCGCGCCTGGTCGGCGATCGAGCGGGTGATGGCCTGTCGGATCCACCACGTCGCGTAGGTGGAGAACTTGTAGCCGCGGCGGTACTCGAACTTGTCGACCGCCTTCATCAGCCCGATGTTGCCTTCCTGAATCAGGTCGAGGAACTGCAGGCCGCGGTTCGTGTACTTCTTGGCTATGGAGATGACGAGGCGCAGGTTGGCCTCCACCATCTCCTTCTTGGCCTGGCGCGCCTCGCGCTCGCCCTTCTGCACCTTGTGGACGATGCTGCGGAAGTCCTGGATCTGCAGGCCGGTCTCCGAGGCGAGCTGGCGGATGTCGCCGCGAATGGTGGAGATGCTGTCCTTCTCCTTCTGGCAGAAGGACTTCCACCCCTTGCCGGTGAGGCGTACGATGCTGCGCGTCCAATAGGGGTCGAGCTCGTGGCCGCGGTAGCGCTCGAGGAAGTCCATACGGCCGACGCCGTGGCTCTCTGCGAGCCGCATCAGCTTGGCGTCGAACGAGATGAGCCGCTTGTTGATATCGTAGAGCTGCTCGACCAGTGAATCGATGCGGGCCTGGTTGAGCGACAGCGACTTCACGTCGGTGACGATCTCGTCGGTCAGCTTCTTGTAGCGCCGCTCCTGCGCCGGAGACAGCGCGCGCGCCTTGCTGCCGCCGCCGACAAGCGCGTCCTGCAGCTTGCGGAGCTTCTTGTAGTTGTCGGCGATGCGGTCGAAGGTCTCCAGCACCGCCGGCTTGATCTCGGCCTCCATGGCGGCGAGCGAGAGATTGTTCTCGTAATCGTCGTCATCGTCCGCGTCGGGATCGGGGGCCTGCTGCTCCTCGCCGTCCTCGCCTTCGTTCGATTGCGGCTTTTCGGCCTTCGCATGCCCGTTCCCCGCAGGATCGGGCGCGGGCGCGGCCGCAGGAGCGGCCCCCTCCTGGGGAGGAGGCTGCGAGGGCTCCGGCGCCTTGGCGTCGGGGCCGGCATAGGTGGCTTCGAGGTCGATGATGTCGCGCAGGAGCACGCGGCCGGCGTTCAATTCGTCGCGCCAGATGATGATCGCCTGGAAGGTCAGCGGGTTCTCGCACAGGCCCGCGATCATCGCCTCGCGGCCGGCCTCGATGCGCTTGGCGATGGCGATCTCGCCCTCGCGCGACAGAAGCTCGACGGAGCCCATCTCGCGCAGGTACATGCGCACGGGATCGTCGGTGCGGTCGGTGGGCTCCCGCCCCTTGGTCTTCTTGGCGAGTGCGGTGGAGCCGGCCTGCACCAGTTCGCGGCCGTCGGCCTCTTCCTCCGCCTCGTCCTCGGAGGCCTCGACCTCCCCTTCGTCCTGCTCGTCGGATTCCACCACGTTGATGCCCATGTCGGAGAGCATCGCCATGGTGTCCTCGATCTGCTCCGACGTAACCTCCTCGGAGGGCAGCACGGAATTCAGCTCGTCCACAGTGACAAAACCGCGCTTCTTCGCCTCCTTGATCATCCGCTTGACGGCGGCATCGGAGAGATCGAGCAGCGGTCCATCGTGTGATTGTGCTTCGGGTGCCTCGTCCTTCGTCTTTTCGGCCGCAGTCTGAATTGTGGTCGCCATCATTCTCTTGATGCTCTTGTTCCGTACAGCCCGAGCGCTCACGGGCCGCCTGTTCGAAAGGGAGCCGGTTCTTAGGGCCTTCCCCGTAAAGGTCGCCTTAACCACGCCCCTTCGCGCCTCGCCTCTGGCAGCGCCCTGTGCCGGCTCCCCCACCGACCCGGCAGTCAGCGCTGCTTGAAAGGGTGCACGATCACCGCCTCCGTCTCTTCCATCGGGTCGGGACGAAGTCTGCGCTGATCCTGCTCCTGAATATCCCTCAGGCGGCTCAAATGGATATCGCTCGCCTCCTGGCCAAGCGCGGTGGCTGCCGCCTGCCGCTCGATAGATAACGTCCCGGCGCGCAGACGCAAGTGGTGTGCATCATCCCAGACGGCCGCTGCCTGCTCCGGATCAGCGCCATGTAGTGCGCCGAGCCGCCCGGTACGGCGAAGCTTCTCCAGGACGGCGGCGAGCGTCGCACCGTGGCCCCGCTCCAGGTCCGCCTGCAGCTCCACGCCGCCGATTCCCGGGGATTCCGCCAGTTTCGCCGCAAGCGCGGCGGCGAACGCCGCCAGCCCGGCCCCAGAGAAGGTGGTCTCGCCAAGCGTCTCGAGCCGCTCGGAAGCGATCTCCGGGTGGAGGACGAGAACGCCGAGCAGGGTCGCCTCGCTGAGGCTCGGACCGCCGCCGCGCGCGTTCTCGCGGACCATCGGGTGCGCCAGAAGGCTCGCCGACGGCCCGGTCGGCTGCGCCGAGAAGCGGCGACCGCCGGCGAATTGGCGATCGCCCGCCGCTCGGTTCGGCGGTCGCCGGGCCGCGCCAAAATGCTTCTGGAGGCGCTCGCGCACCGCCATTTCGTAGTAGCGGCGCACGTCGGTGTGGCCGATGGACGATACCGCCGACCGAAGCGAGTGCTCCAGCGCGGCGCGGCGCTCCGGTGTGGCGAGGTCCGCGCCGTAGGCAACGCTCATCCAGAGCATTTCGACGAGCGGCTTGGCGGCAGCGAGAAGGCGGCGGAACGGCGCGGGCCCTTCGCGGCGGATCATGTCGTCCGGGTCCTGCCCGCCCGGGAGCAGCGCGAAGCGCAGGCTCTTGCCCGGACGAAGGCTCGGAAGCGCCAGGTCCACGGCGCGGAACGCCGCCTTCAGTCCGGCGTCGTCGCCGTCGAAGCAGAGGACCGGCTCGTCCGCCATCTGCCACAGAAGCCGAAGCTGATCCTCCGTCAGCGCCGTGCCGAGCGGCGCCACGGTCGCCTCGAAGCCCGCCGCTACGCACGATATGACGTCTGTGTAGCCCTCGACCGCCAGCAGGTGGCCACCGCGATGCGCCCCCGCCCGTGCGGCCTGGCCGTTGAAGAGCACGCGGCTCTTATGGAAGAGCGGCGTCTCGGGCGAGTTGAGGTACTTCGCCTGCGCGTCGGATGACAGCGCCCGCCCGCCGAAGGCGATGACGTGGCCGCGGAAATCGGTGATCGGGAACATGACCCGGTCGCGGAAGCGGTCGAACGACACCGGGATGTCGTCGCCGGCGACGAGGAGCCCGACCTCGATCATCTGCTCCTGCGAGATATCGGCGTTCGCCAGATGCTCCTTCAGGGCGTTGCGGCTCGCCGGCGCGTAGCCGATGCGGAACCGCTCCTGCATCTCGGCGGAGACGCCGCGCTCGCGGAGATAGGCGCGAGCCTTGCTGCCCTCGGGCATATGCAGCGCCGCCTCGAAGAAGCGCGCCGCCTTCTCCATGACGTCGTGCAGGCTGGCGCGCTGCGCCTCGCGCCGCTCCGCTTCCGGGTCGCGGTCCGGCAGCGGGATGCCGGCCTCGGCGGCGAGCTGCGCCACGGCCTCCGGGAAGCTCATGCCATCCTGCTCCACGAGGAAGGTGAAGTGGTCGCCCGAGGCGCCGCATCCGAAGCAGTGGTAGCGGCCCTTGCGATTCTCCGCATGGAAGGACGGGGTCTTCTCGCCGTGGAACGGACAGCACGCCCAGTAGTCGCCGCGTCCGGGGTTGGACTTGCGCTTGTCCCACTCCACGCGACGACCCACCACATCGGCGATGGGAATTCGGGCGCGGATGTCGTCGAGTAAGGAGGGCGGGAAGCGCATCTTAACGATGCCTTTACCAAAGTGATTCGCGGGGAGACAGCGGAAGGGGCGCCTGGGCGCCCTCGATGCCCGCTAATCACACTTTTATCGCGGGCCTTTCATGAGCGAAATCATTCTCCTCATCCGTCTTCCGATAAAGCGCGGCGAGGTTGAGGTATCGCTGCACGGCTTCAGAGAGCTGGCAGCGGACGAGATTCTGCTGGAAGATGTCACTGGTGGTGTCGGGGCTGCCATCGTGGTGGAGGACTATCCCACAGCGAAAAGGGGGCCGTCGGTCCTTGTCCTGCAGCGGGACCGGGACGATAATTCGCTTCATGTCTTATGGGGTGTACCGAAGGATCGGGAGTCCCCGGCAGTCCTGATAACAGCCTATCGGCCCGATCCGAATCGCTGGTCGGCGGATTTCACGAGGCGAACGCGATGAAGCGCAAAACGGTGGAGTTCGTTCAGGCAGGCAGATACGCCGCCGAGGTTCCCGTCGAGTTGATCGAGGAAGAGGGCAGCTGGTCGCCCCGCCTCTCCCTCCCGGACGCGAGGAAGCTGGAGGCGGCGCGCCTCGCCCTCAAGCAGGGCGACCTCGAAGCGGCGGCCAGGCTGGGCCGGGTTTTCGAACTGCTTCCGGTCTCTGCGTGACAGCGCGCAGGCCCTTTCAGCCGCCAGCCCGGTGACGATTCGAAACGGGAGGAACCAACCGGTCGGTCGGTCTGTCTGTCTGGGCGCCAATCGCCAGCGCTTTTCCGCGCTTGCGCGAATTTCCGCCGGCCAATCCCGGGAAGAACCGCGATTAACCGGACGGTAACCAACCGGTCGGTATGCTTCGGCCATGGCGAGCAAGGGCGAGCGGACGCGCGAAAGACTGCTGGCGACGGCGGAGGCGCTGGTGCTGGAGAGCGGCTTCGCGGCCACCTCGCTCGACGATATCCTGAAGGCCAGCGGCTTCACCAAGGGCGCGTTCTTCCATCATTTCAAGGGGAAGGCCGAACTCGCCCGGGCGCTGGTCGAACGTTACCGCCGGAACCATGCGCGGCTCTTCGAGCGGCTGGTGGCGGAGGCGGACGCGGAGTGCGACGACCCGCTCGACGCGGCGATGCACCTCCTCGTCCGGTTCGAGGCGTTCATCGAGGCCCAGGCGCGGCCGCTGCCCGGGTGCGTCTACGCCGCCTGCACGCACGAGGGCGGGCAATTCGACTCAACGCTCCGCGACCAGGTCGCTGACGGCCTCAGGCGCTGGTCGGCGTTCTACGAGGCGAAGCTCGGCGCGGCGCTCGCCTGCTACGAGCCGAAGATCCCGATAACCGGGAAGGAGCTGGCGGAGATGATCGTGGCGATCATCGAGGGCGGGCTGATCCTTTCGCGGAGCTACGGCGACGCGCATCTGGTGGCGCGGCAGTCGCGCCAGTTCCGCAACTACCTGGAGCTGATATTCGCCGACCGGGCGCCGCGCGCGGCCGCCTGAACGGCGCGCGGCCTCACTCCGGCGGGAGGACACAGCGGTTTGCGACGAGCCCGGCCATTTCGCGGGCCTCCGGGCCACCCGCGGCGGTGAGACCCTCGACCACGCCCTTGCGGTCTCCTTCCGGCCGATTCTGGCTCACCTTCCACTTCCCCTCGATGCGGCTGACGGGAATCTCGATGCCGACGATGCCCTTGAGCTGAGCGGCGACGAAGGAGGCGGGCGCATCGGAGACCCGCCAAGGCTCCGCCCTCCCCTCCTCCTGCTGGCGGGTCAGCGCGTCGATCTGAGCCGCGAGCCAGTCGCGGTCGTCGGTGGCGCGCATCGGTCCCCAGGCATGCACCGTCACATAGTTCCAGGTGGGCACCACCTTGCCCGTCTCGCGCTTCGTCTCATACCAGGACGGGGTGATGTAGCTTTCCGCACCCTGGAAGACGACGAGCGCCTCGACCGAGGCGTCGAAGTCGCGCCACTGCGTGTTGGCGCGCGCGACATGTCCCTTGAGCACGCCGTACGGCCCGCCGGGCTCAAGAATGAAGGGAATCGAGTTGGCGACGATGCCGCCGCTCCCGAGCGTGACCAGGGTGCCGAAGGGATGGGCCCGGATCAGCGCGTGCTGGACCTCGAGCCGGTCCTCACGGTGGTGCGGCGGCTGGTACATGAGCACTGTCCTTGCCCCGAGCGCGCATGCATTGACCGGGCGCGCGTCGGCGCTTACCTGAGCCGTGGCGCTGCCGCGCCGAGTCCCATTCCGTTAGCGAAGCGCCGGGCGGCCTGCAAGCCGGACGGCGCCGTGCGAGGCAACCATGACCACGCCCGACTGGAGCGAACCGAAGGCGACAGCCCTCCTCGTCCTTGCCGACGGCACGGTTATCGAAGGCACGGGTCTTGGCGCGACCGGCGAGGCGGCGGGCGAGGTGTGCTTCAACACCGCCATGACCGGCTACCAGGAGATCCTGACCGACCCCTCCTACGCGGGCCAGATCGTCACCTTCACGTTCCCTCACATCGGCAACGTCGGGGCCAACGAGGAGGACCTGGAGACGGTGAACGCGGCAGCGGGCTCCGGCGTACGCGGCTGCGTCCTCAGGACCGACATCACCGATCCAGCCAACTGGCGCGCCACGCGCGGCTTCGACCAGTGGCTCAAGGCGCGCGGCATCGTCGGCATCGCCGGCGTCGACACGCGCGCGCTGACCGCCATGATCCGCGAGAAGGGCATGCCGAACGGCATCGTGACGCACGAGCCCGGCGGAACGTTCGACGTGGCCGCGCTGAGGGCGGAAGCTGCGGCGCTTCCCGCAATGGCCGGGCTCGACCTGGTGCCGATGGTGACGACCGGGCAGTCCTTCACCTGGGACGAGACCACCTGGCGTCCGGGCGAGGGCTACGGCCACCGCGACGGCGAAGGCGCGTTCCACGTCGTCGCCATCGACTACGGCATCAAGCGCAACATCCTGCGACTCCTGGCCGACCAGGGGTGCCGCGTGACCGTGCTTCCGGCAACGGCCACGGCGGACGACGTGCTGGATCGGAATCCCGACGGCGTGTTCCTGTCGAACGGCCCGGGCGACCCCGCCGCCACCGGCGCATACGCCGTGCCAGCGATCAGGAAGATCGTGGATTCCGGCGTACCGACCTTCGGTATCTGTCTCGGCCACCAGATGCTCGGCCTGGCGCTCGGCGGCAGGACCACCAAGATGCGCCAGGGACATCACGGGGCCAACCACCCGGTGAAGGACCACACGACCGGCAAGGTGGAGATCGTCTCCATGAACCACGGCTTCGCGCTCGACCGCGACAGCCTGCCGGCCAATGTGGAGGAAACGCACGTCTCGCTATTCGACGGCTCCAACTGCGGCATCCGCGTCACCGGCAGGCCGGTGTTCTCGGTGCAGTACCATCCCGAGGCCTCTCCCGGTCCGCAGGACAGCCACTATTTGTTCGAGCGCTTCGTCGGCCTCATGGAAGAGCGGAAGGAAACGGCCAGGGCCGCCGCGCCTTGACCGACGGGTGATTCGGTAATGCCCGGAATCGTTACGGCGCGTCCACCACGTTCAGACCCGAAGAGGGGCGTTCAAGGGCTCGGCGCTTGAAACCGCCATCGTCCCCGCATAATCTGCATTGGTTCAACCAAGGAGAATGATCGGCCGCAACGGATCATTGTATCGGAGGGGAGGCCGTCATGTTGATCGCAGAACGCCTCATGTGGGGCTCTCTGGCCGGTGGCGCGATTGTGCTCGTCAAGATCGTCGGCCCCGACCGCGACTACGTCTATTCCTTGTTTGCCAGCGCAGCCACGCCCGACATTGCCTTCTACATTTTCATTTCAGTGGTCACGATGCTGCTGGGCCTTGTTTCGGGTGCCTTCAGCAACGAGCCTGACCGCGTGAAGCTGCTGCTGTTTTGCGCCTCTGTGCCCGGCCTCCTGTCGACCGCCACCGGCCAGCTTCGCGAACCCGCCCTCGGCCTGCCGCCGGCCGCAAGCGAGCACGCCGAGGCTGACTACCAGGGCGCAGAGGGCGAGCGGGTATGGCTATCCTCTGTCATCGTCAGTTCTGCGCGGGCTCAGACCGGCGACGAGAGCCACGTATGCAGCGAGGGCAGCTTCATCCAGCAGTTCTCGCTGAGCGCAAAGAACTACTTTTCAGGCGAAAGACCGCAATACTCGGTCATCGTCTGGTCGACCAGGAGCTTTGACGAGGCAAAGGGCCTCGCCGACGAGCTGTCTGAGGAGCCCGGCGACTGGCAGGCCACGGTGGGCTGCCGGCGACCGAACAACGACTACTATCCGGTGATGATCGGAACCGGCATGACGCAGATCGAGGCGGCCACGCTGCTTGGCCAATTCGTCGAGGCGGCGCCGCGATCGGAGAAGCCATACCTGGACAACTACCCCTACCGGGACTCGATCTACATGCCGCCGGGCACGGAGGATGCGAGGTCGCCATAGAGCAGTTCCAAGGGTTGAGGCTCCTCTTCCCTTGGGCTCGGGTGCGGAGGGAGACGCACGTCTTGCTGTTCGACGGCTCCTAATGCGGGAGAACACGTCTCCGAGCTTATAGGCCCAGCCGCCGTCATGCTCGACGATCCTGTAGGTGATATGCGCCATTGCCGCGCTCCCGGAGATCCTCTCTCCTCGAGAGTTGGCGACGAGGCGAGCCTTGGTCAATGCTCGTCGGCGCCCTGCCGGTTCCTCACCTTCCGACATGACAGCGTCGCGGATCGCTGCCAGTATGCTGGAGTTGTATTCTTTGCGTCCGGGGGACGCTTCATTCCGAGAGGAAGACTGCCATGACGCTTTCACTCAGAACCGGGTTGAGATCGACCCTTCTTGCCGTCGCGGTCACCGCGCTCGCACTGCCGGCGCTGGCCGAGACCGTGACGCTCCGTTTCGTCCAGACCAACGACATCGACCGCATGGAGGAGGACAACGGGCGCGGCGGCTTCGCCCGGCTTGCCGCCGTTGCGAACGCGCAGCGCGGCGAGGAAGGGACGGCGTTCCTCGTCCTTTCCGGCGACACGCTGTCGCCCTCGCTGCTCTCCGGCATCGACAAGGGCGCCCACATCATCGACATCCTCAACCAGATGGACGTCGCGGTGATGACGCCGGGCAATCACGAGTTCGACTTCGGGGCGGAGACCTTCCGTACCCGCATCGGCGAGGCGACCTTCCCGGTGGTGACGTCCAACGTGCGCGAGGCCGACGGCAGCCAGCCGGTCAACACCGTCGACACGCTCATGGTCGATGTGGGCGAGGTCAAGGTCGGCTTCTACGGCATGACGACGGCTGAGACGCCGGAGGTCTCTTCGCCGGACGACATCACCTTCGCCGACGAGATCGAGACGGCGCGGGCGAAGCAGGCAGAGTTGAAGGAGGCGGGCGCCGACTTCGTCGTCGCTGTCATCCATTCCGGCTTCGCCGAGGATATGGAGCTGGCCCGGCAGGGACTAGCCGACCTCATCCTATCAGGTCACGACGAGCATCTCCTGACCTACTACAACGGCCGCACCGCGATGACGGAATCGGAGAGTCAGGCCCACTACGTGGTGGTGACGACGATCACGCTCGACAAGACTGTGGAAGACGGAAGAACGCGTGTCAGCTGGACCCCGGCTTTCCAGATCATCGATACGGCCGGCGTGGAGCCCGATCCGCAGATCGCCGCCGTCGTCCAGAGCTACCAGGAAAAGCTCGACGAGGAGCTCGGCATCGAGATCGGCACGACCGAGACGGCGCTCGACAGCCGCCGCGCCACGGTGCGCAGCCAGGAG
>CAZMJQ010000021.1:0-5898 GCA_964566475.1 uncultured Propylenella sp.
CTGTTGCAGGACAAGGACGCCGCGAAATCAGGCCGCGTGACGAACGCGATGCTTCAGATGCAGAAAATCGACATCGCCAGGCTGCGCGAGGCCTATGACGGATGAGCGGGATGGCGACGGCCGAGGGCGGCCTGGAAGTCACGACGCCCAGCGACCGCGAAGTCCGAATGACGCGCGTCTTCGACGCGCCCCGGGCGCTCGTCTTCCGCACCTTCACCGAGCCGAAGCTCGTGAAGCGCTGGCTGCTCGGTCCGCCCGGTTGGACGATGCCGGTCTGCGAAATCGACCCGCGTCCCGGCGGCGCCATGCGCTACGAATGGCGCGGGCCTTCCGGCGAGAGCATGGGCATGAGCGGAACGTTCCGCGAGGTCGCGCCGCCCGAGCGGCTCGTGCACACGGAGCTCTTCGACGAGGACTGGACCGGCGGGGAGACGGTGGTGACGACACTGTTCGTGGAGAGTGGCGGAACGACCACGGTTACGGTCACGGTGCTCTACGTCTCGCGCGAAGCGCGCGACGCCGCGATCGCCACGGGCATGGCGCGAGGGATGGAGCAGAGCTACGAGAGGCTTGCGGACCTGCTCCCCAAGTTTGCAAACGGCGCGAGGCCCGGATGACGGAAGACGCGCAGGTGCTCGCAGTGGTCCGAGCCTGGGAGAAAGCGATCCAGAATGGCGACATCGACGGCATTCTGGCGAACCACACCGGCGATATCCTGATGTTCGACGTACCGGAGCCGATGCAGGCGCGGGGAACGGAAGAGTACCGCGGGACCTGGGATCTCTTCTTCGATTACGGAAAGCCGGGCCCGGACGTGTTCGTGATTGAGAACCTGGAGATCACCGCCGGACGAGGCGACGTCGCGTTTGCGACGGGCCTTCTGCGCATCGGCGGCTCACCCGAACCGGTTTGCCGTTTGACTCTCGGGCTCACGAAGCTCGAGGGAAGATGGCTCATCGCGCATGAGCACCATTCAGCGCCTCACAAGGTGGAGGCGCGACAAGCCGCTCCGTGAGCGGATGCGGCTGTCGCGGGCGCTCGATGCCCGCGCTCAGGTCGGGGCCGCCTCTTCGCCCTCCACGATGACGAGCTCCACCTCCCCCGCCCCGCTGCGGCGGAAGGCGGCGGCCTCGGTGTACTCCGGCGAGTCGTGGCAGGCCACGGCCGCCTCCAGGGACGGAAACTCGATCACCACGAAGCGGTGGAATTTCTCCGGTCCCTCGAGGATGCGGTACTTGCCGCCGCGCGCCAGCACGCGCCCGCCGAACTTCGCAATGATCTCCGGCACGCGGTCCGTGTATTTCTTGTACTCGACCGGGTCGGAGACCTTCGAGCGTGCGACCCAATAAGCAACCATCGCGTCCTCCCTCAGTGCCTGCGCTCAATGAACGGCAAGGCCGCCATATGCAAGGTCGCCTCAGCGGATGATGGTCGCCGCTGGCGGGCGGCCGATGCGCTGGCTCGCCACCACGCTCGCCATGATCAGCGCCGCGCCGATCGCCTGCGACACGCTCGGAATGAGGCCGCGGAACACGGCGTCGAGCAGGAAGGCGACGAGCGGGCTGAAGAGCACCAGCGACGCGACGCGGTTCGCGCCGGCGTTCACGATCCCGTAGAACCATAGGAAATAGGGCAGTGCCGTCCCGATGAGGCAGAGATAGGCAAAGGCGAGAAGGTTCAGCCCGCTGATCGCGTCCGGGATGTCGTCGATCAGGATGGCGAGCGCGAGGAGCTCCACCGCCGCCACGACGAGCTGCCACGAGGTAAGCGCGATCATGGACGGCGGCCTCCCCCAGCGGTCGAGGAGCACCGCGCCCATCCCGGACGAGATGGCCGAGCCGAGCGCTGCGAGTATGCCGATCCAGTCGAGCGCCACCGGTCCCCGCGACAGGAGCAGCGCCACGCCGGCGCTGCCGACGAGGATGAACACGATGCGCCAGAGCGAAGGCGCCTGGCCGAGCAGCGGCCAGGCGAAGAAGACCGCGAACAGCGGCACCAGCGATTGCAGCGTGCCGGCGATGCCGCCGGGAAGCCGGTATGCCCCGACGAACAGAAGCCCGAAGAAGATGCCGCAGTTGAATGTGCCGAGCACAATCGCGCGCCAGAGCCACACCCGGTCCGGCCACGCCCGGGCGATGATGATCAGCGGCAGCGCCCCGCCGATTGCCCGCACCGCCGCCACAAAGATCGGGTTCTGCGGCATGATGTCGGTCAATACGTAGGTGGTGCCCCAAATGCATGCCGCTAGCGCCGCGGCAAATCTGGGATCCATGGGAAATCCTAAGCAGGGGAATCGGGGGGCGCGGCGAAGTTTGAGAGAAGGCACGGCGGCGTGCGCCGTTCAAGCCCTCCCCGGCATTTCGGTCCCGATCGCGAAAGCGAGAGTCCCCGGACGAGCGGGTACTCGTCCGGGGGGAAGGAAAAAGGTCCGCTCGGCCCGAACCTATTGATTCATTTCCTTCCACTCCGCGATCGCCGCCTCGATATCGGCGGGATCGAAGTCGTTGGCCGCCTCGTAGAAGGACGTATCGAGGAACGTGGCCGGGTCGACCTCGGCCTCGATGACGCCGAACTTCACGTACGGCCCCTGGATCGCGGTCCACACGTCCGGCTGCGGCTGTCCGTGCGCGGGAGTTTGCGGCAGGATCATCTGCATGGCGGCGCCGAGGAGCGCCTGGCCCGCCTCCTCGTTCTCCCATTCCTCCGGCACGGACTTCGCGCACATCGCCGCCACCGCGTCGCGGTCGATGTTCGCGGCTTCCGCTCCCTTGGCCCAGGCGCGCAGGAATTTTACGACGACCGGGCGCAACTCCTCGATGCGCGGCTCGTAGATCACGAAGGAGTTCGCCGGGTTCTCCTTCACCTCCGGGGGCGTCACGTCGCGGAAGGGAATGCCGTTGGCCGCGACGATCGTCGCGTCGTTTATCGCGGCGGCCACGGCGGAAACACGCTCGTCGCGGAGCGATGTCGCAAGCACCGGGCCGGCATCGCCGACCACCACCGTGGAGACCTCGTCGATCGTATGGCCAATCGCGTCGAGCGCCACCTGCAGCGTGATCTGGTCGCGGTCGCTCGCCATCCCGATGGTCGTGCCCAGGAGGTCCTCCAGTGACTGCGCCTCGCTGTCCGCTTTGACGAAAACAATCTCCGGCGCGTACTGCATGCCTTCAAAGATGACCTTGATCGGCTGCTGTGCGTTCAGCGCCTGGAAGGTCTGCGGCGCGTCGAACATGGACAGATCGGCCTGGCCGTTGGCGAGAAAGGCCATGTAGGGGATGGTCGTCTCGGAGGCGAGGAGCTCGACCTCGATCCCCTCGTCCTCATAGAAGCCGAGCTCGCGCGCGACGATCGCCGGGAAGAGCGTCGTCGTGTTCTCGTTCGGCAGGAGCACGCTAATCTTGTCCTGCGCGGACGCCGGTGCCTGGAACGACAGGGCCATCGCTCCGATCGCCGCGCAGGTGGAAAGCCTTGCGATCACCTTGGGAAATCGTCTCATCTCAGTTCCTCCCTGTTGTGGACCGGCTTCTTCTTGCTCCGCCTAGCCGCCTGCGTTCCGGTGTGCTCCGGACGCCAGCCACCCGGTCTCCATGCCTCGGGCGAGGTCGCGTGCGTCGGCTTTTCGGCGAGATTACAGTCTCGCTCCTATCCGTCGAAATTATATCCGCTTCTCCCGGCGATCAATTGCGCTAATGCGGCCGGCCGGACAGTGGCCTCTGTCACACGCGTATGCGAAGCGCCGGGACGACCATCAGCCACGTCACGGCCGCCAGCATCAGGATGCCGCTGATGAACGAGCCGGTCATGTCGGCTGCGAAGCCAACCATCACGGGACCGAGCATGCCGCCGACCTCGCCGACGGCGAAGAAAAGGCCGGCGGCAGCCCCCATGTTCCGCGCGCCGACGCCGGGAGTCTCCATCAGAGTGTTGAGCATCAGCGGAATGATTGCGGCGGCGCAGAATCCCTGTACCGCAACGATCAGCACGCGCAGCCAGCCATCGGTGAGCATGATGGCGGCCATCGTCACGCCCATCGTCAGCAGAAGAGCCACGGCCACCGACCGACGGTTGCCCGGTCCGCGCGCCGCCAGCGGCAGGATCACGATGCTTCCGAGGATGCCGGTGACCAGCGGCAGCGCGCCGACGAGCCCCGCCGTCGCCGGGTCCATCCCGTCCGCCTCGAGGATCTGCGGCAGCCAGTTGCGCAACCCGTGATTGGCGAGGAAGCCAGAGAAGCCGACGGCAATGATGACGAGGACGGCCGGGTGGAGTATGGCCTGCCGGTACGACCCCTTCGGCCGCTCGCCGGCCGGCCCGGCGCGCTCCGCGAGGCTTGCCGGGCTGTCGCGCCCGAACGCGGCCCACAGGGCGGTCACCAGCGCGGCAACGACTGCGAAGAAGAGCAGCGCGCCGCGCCAGGAGCCGCCGGTCAGCGGCAGGACGAGGCTGTGCGTCAGCGCCAGCACGAAGACCCCGCCGGCGGCCGCGCCGGTCACGTAGATGCCGGACGCGAGGCCTCGCTCCGATCCCGTGAACCAGTCGGCCACCAGCTTCGGCAGCCCCGACGAGATGATCGGCCCGCCGATGCCGAAGACCCCGACGGCGAGGAAGAGCATGAGGAAGCCGTCGGCGAAGACCCTGAGAAAGCCCGACAGCGCGACGATCGCCGCTCCGATCGCCAGCGCCTTCTTCGGCCCGATGCGGTCGATCAGGATGCCCCCCGGCGCTGCGGCGCCGATGTAGACGAGCTGCCATGCGCCGAGCACGATTCCCATCTGCGTGTAGCTGATGCCGAGCTCGTCGCGTACCGGCGTGATGATCGGCACCAGCGACACGGCGACCATGCCGAAGGAGAAATAGACCAGCCAGCCGAGCGCCAGTTGCATCCAGTTCGCCCGGAAGGAGAGAGAAGGCCGGCTCAACGAAGCGTGCCAGCTCTCGTTGGCACGAAACTACCAACTGGCATCTGCAATCCAGACCACCTAGCGAATCTCCTCCAGCCACGTCGGGAGCTCCGCGAGCGAATGAAGCTCCCTGAAGCGCGGGTGCGCTTCGGGCGCGTCCGCCGCCTCGTTCACCCAGACGATCGGATAGGGGATGAAGGCCGCATAGCTCCCGGCCTCGAGCGCCGGCAGGATGTCGGAACGCACAGAGTTTCCGGCCATCACGGCGCGCTCGGCCCCTTCCCCGTGGCGCGCGAACACGCTGCGGTAGGTCTCCGCGCTCTTCTCGCTCACGATCTCCACGCCGGAGAAGAACGCGCCGAGCCCCGACGCCGCCAGCTTGCTCTCCTGGTGGAACAGGTCGCCCTTGGTGATGAGCACCAGGCGGTGCTCCGCGGCGAGCGCCTCCAGCGCGTCGTGCACGCCCGGCAGCGGCTCGACCGGATGCGTCATCAGCTCGCGCCCCGCGGCCATGATCTCGGCAAGGACTTTCGTCTCCACCTTCCCGTCGCTCACCTGGAGCGCCGTCTCCAGCATCGACAGCGTAAAGCCCTTCGCGCCGTAGCCGAAGGTGCCGAGATTGCGCCGCTCCGTTTCCGCCAGCCGATCCTCGAGCGTTCCGGCGTCGGCGAACGACGCAAGCAGCTCGTTGAACCGGTCGTGCGTCAGGCGGAAGTGCGACTCGTTGTGCCAGAGCGTGTCGTCGGCATCGAGGCCTACAATGGAAACGGGCATGACCTGGCCATCCGGGGCGGCGCCCTCAACCGCGCTTCACGCCCGACATGGTCTCCAGCACGGTGCACGTGGCCGCCACGTCGAGGTCGCCGAGCCCCATGCCGTTGGCGGCGGAATAGACCGGCACCGTCGCGCTGAAAAGCGGCGTCGGCGACCCGAGCGCCGCGGCGAACTTGCCGATCACCGCCATGTCCTTCTGCCAGGTGGAGAGCCGCATGGTCGC
>CAZMJQ010000022.1:0-3116 GCA_964566475.1 uncultured Propylenella sp.
GGCCATCGCCCGCGCCTTCGTGCAGTTCGGGCCGGCCATCGCCTCGGAGTCGGCCTACACGCTCGTGACGACGCTGATCGGCTTCGCCATGGCGGTGGTCTTCGGGCTGGCGCTGGGGCTCCTGGTCGGCGCGTCGCGCACCATCTATGCCGGGCTGTATCCGCTGATGATCGGCTTCAACGCGGTGCCCAAAGTGGCGGTGGTGCCGATCCTCGTCCTGTGGTTCGGGATCGGCGGCATACCGGCGGTGCTCACCGCATTCCTCATCTCGTTCTTCCCGATCGTGGTCAACGTGGCGACCGGGCTTGCGACCACGGAGCCGGAGCTTGAGGACGTCCTGAAGGTGCTCGGCGCCTCGCGGCTCGACGTGATGCGCAAGGTCGGCATCCCGCGGGCCCTGCCCTATTTCTTCGGCTCGCTGAAGATCGCCATCACGCTCGCCTTCGTTGGGTCGGTCATCTCCGAATCGATCGCCTCCAACCACGGCATCGGCAACCTCATGCTGCAGGCGCAGGCGCAGTTCCAGGTGCCGCTCATCTTCGCGGGGCTGGTGGCGCTCGCGGTGGAAGGCATCGTCATGTATGCGCTGATGGCGTGGGTGGAGACCCGCATGACAGGGTGGGCTCACCGCGGCGGGCACGCGGCCTGAGCTGCCCGTCCCGGCAATCCGTCGACCGCATGCGGCACTCTTTCCCCTTTAGCGGAAGAGCATGGTCAGCTCGGGGAAGAACAGAACCAGGGCCAAGACGACAAGCTGTATGCCGATGAACGGCAGGAAGCCGCGGAATATGTCCGGCAAGGTGATGTGATCGGGCGCCACGGACTTCAGGTAGAAGGCCGCCGGGCCGAAGGGCGGCGAAAGGAAGCTCACCTGCATGTTCACACAGAAGAGGATGCCGAACCACACCGCGACGAACCTCGGGTCGGCAACGAGCGGACCGAACACGCCGAGCTCCTCGATAGGCAGCCTGAGCACGATGGGCAGAAACACCGGCATGACGAGGAGCACGATCCCCACCCAGTCCATGAACGCGCCGAGGAAGAGGAAGATGACCATCATCAGGAGCAGGATGCCGATGGTCGGCAGCTCGGAGCCCACGATCAGGTTCGCGACGTAGGTCGGCCCGCCGGCTATGGTGTAGGCGCCCGCGAGCGCGGTTGCGCCGAACGTCACCCAGATGATCGTTCCGGTGGATCGGAACGTGCGCATCAACGCCTCGCGCACCAGGAGAAGCGAGAACTCGCCTCGCAGGACGATGAGGATCAACACGGCCGCGGTCCCCATGCCAGCGGCTTCGGTAATTCCGGTCACGCCTCCGTAGATGGAGCCGAGAACCACGAAGACCACGAGCAGCGGCGCGATGAGCCCCTTGCTCATGATCCAGGTTTCGCTCGCGATCCGTCTGCCGAAGAGCAGCCACGTTCCGGCGCCGCCGAGGGTGAGCATGGCAGCGAACACCGCGATCGTCCTGAGCGCATAAGGCGCGTAATCTCCCGGCCTCGTGAAGCCCAGCGCGCTCTGCGCCTCGATCACTAGCGCATGGATCAGCCCGCCCGCCGCCCAGATCGCCGCGAGCCAGCCGACGAAGATGATGAAGCTCCTCACCTTCTCGCCTGAGGGCATGTCGTCTTCCGAAGGCGGCGGCAGCGGCGCCTGCTCGGGGCGCAGGCGCGTCCTGACGATGATGTATATGATGTAGAGTCCGCCCAGGAGGAACCCCGGAACGAAGGCCGCCTTGAAGAGCGCGTGGATCGAGGTCTCGGTTATGAGGCCGTAGAAGATCAGCACGATCGACGGCGGGATCATCGTGCCGAGCGAGCCCGATGCGCAGATCGTGCCGATCGCCAAATTCTGGTTATAGCCGAGGCGCAGCATCTGCGGCAGCGCGATCAGGCCGAGGAGCACCACCTCGCCGCCGATGATCCCCGACATCGCCGCCATCACGATCGCCATCAGCGCGGTGACGATGGCGATGCCGCCGCGGGTGCGCGAGAGCCAGAGATTGAGGCTGGAGTACATGTCGCGGGCGATGCCGGATCGCTCCAGCAACGTCGCCATGAGGATGAAGAGCGGCACGGAGATCAGCACGTAGCTGGTCGTGACCCCGTAGAGCCGCTGCGCCAGGATGTTGAGCGGTCCGGTGCCGAATGTCCCGAACAGAAGGTCCGGCCCGAACTTCAGGTAAAGGACGACGACCGCCAGAAAGCCGGATGCGAAGCCGAGCGGCATCCCGATGGCGAGAAGCACGAGCATGCCGACCAGGAGGATGACGGAGATCGTTCCGATATCCATGGTCGTGCGCTCGCCGGCCTAATCGTGCAGGGCAGGCTCGGCCGGCCTCCCGGAGCCGATCGAATCCGGAAGGTCCAGGTCGCCGGCAGGATCGTGATGCGCTGGCCTCTTGTTCCAGTCGTGCACCAGGTTGGAAACGGCCTGCACCGCCAGGAGGACCAGCGTAATCAGGATCAGCGGCTTCACCGTGGCGGGTATGGGGGGATCCCAGGCTGTGCCGAAGGTCTCCCACCGCATCAGCTTGGCGTACGCCTCGCCGTAGCCGCCCCAGATCACGGCGAAGGCGAAGACCAGGATGCAGAGCACCGACAGAATGTCGAAAAGCCGTTGCAGCCAGCGGGGAACGATGTCGTAGAGAATGAAGATGCGGATGTGGCTGCGCTGCTGCATCGCATAGAGCCCGGCAGTAAGGTAGATTCCGCCGGCGACCCACAGCGACATCTCGTTCACCCACAGGGTAGGCTTCAGGAAGAGGTACCGCATCACGACTTCGTAGAGCATGATGGCGACGACGAAGGCAGGCGCCCACATCGCCACCCGGCTCACACTCCAGGTGACGAGGTCGACGACGCCCGTGCGCTCGTGCTCGACCATCGGCGCTCTTCCCGCTCCCGAGAGGCGCGGGCGGCGCGCTCCGGCGCCGCCCGCTAGCAGTTGTCGCCGCTGCTATTCGGTAGAGATAAGCCCGAGCTGCGTCAGGTACTCCTTGTGGCTCTCCACGAGGGCCGCGGCTTCGGGGCTCTTCTTCGCCCACTCATCCCAGGCGGCCTGAGCGCCCATGCGGAAGGCGGCACGGTCTTCGGCCGACCAGTCGTGGAGCGTG
>CAZMJQ010000023.1:0-8171 GCA_964566475.1 uncultured Propylenella sp.
CCGGTAGCGAGGCGTCTTGAGGCCGCGAACACGCTATGGCTGGACGGCCCCGAGCTTCACGGCGACAACACGGACGCGTTCGGCTTTGCGGCCAACCTTGACGACAGCGTCAGCGACTGGCGTGAGCGGCGCACCGCGCTCGTCATTGGTGCAGGCGGCGCATCGCGCGCCGTCATTCATGCGTTGATCGAGGCTGGCTACGGCCGCGTCGATCTGTTGAACAGGACCGCCGAGCGTGCCGCCGCACTTGCCGCTCACTTCGGCGATGCTGTCCGTCCTGGTGGCCTCGACGAAATCAGCGCCCGCCTCGCGGACGCCGATCTCGTGGTCAACACGACATCGGCAGGGCTCGACGGCGACAACGTGCTGGCGGTGGATTGGGAACGCGCCCGTAAGGATGCCGTCGTCACCGACCTCGTTTACGTGCCGCTCGAGACGCCGTTCCTGAAGGCGGCTGCCGACTGCCGGCTGAAAATCGTGGACGGCCTCGGCATGCTTCTTCACCAGGCGGCGCCGGGTTTCGAGCGCTGGTTCGGCGTGCGGCCGGAGGTCGACGACGAGCTGCGCGACCTGGTGGTCGCGGACCTGGGGGCGTGAGCATGCGCGTCGTCGGCCTCACCGGATCGATCGGCATGGGCAAGAGCACGACGGCCGCGATGTTCGCCGCGCGCGGCGTTCCGGTGCACGATGCCGATGCGGCCGTGCACCGGCTCTACCGCGGCGACGCCGTCGCGGCGCTTCAGGAGGCGTTCCCCGACGTGACGCGCGATGGCGCCGTGGACCGTGCGCTACTGGCCGAGCGGATCGTCGGCGATCGCGATGCCCTGGAACGGCTCGAGGCGATCGTGCATCCGCTGGTCCGGGAGAGCGAGAAGCGATTCCTCGCGGCGAGGCGAGGGGAGGGATGTCGCCTGGCGGTCGTCGACATCCCGCTGCTGTTCGAGACGGGCGGGTCGGACCGCGTCGACGCGGTCGTCGTCGTGACGGCATCCGCCGCCGTCCAGCGCGAACGAGTGCTCGCCCGTCCCGCCATGACGGAGGAGAAGCTCAAGTCATTGCTGGCGCGGCAGATCCCTGACGAGGAGAAGCGCCGGCGCGCCCATTTCCTTGTCGACTCGGGCCGCGGCTTCGAGCCCGCCGGCCGCGAGGTGGACGCGATCCTGCGCGCGCTCGCTCCGGGGCGCTGAGATCCTCGGCGGCGACCTTTCCCCAGGAACAGCGCTGCAGCGCTTGCATCCCGCCGCGAACGGAATCAAAGAAGGTTCCGTGCGCGAGATCGTCCTGGACACCGAGACAACGGGGCTCGACTGCCTGAACGGCGACCGGATCATTGAGATCGGTTGCGTCGAGCTCCTCAATCACATTCCGAGCGGCCGCACGTTCCATTGCTACATCAACCCGCGCCGCGCGGTGTCGCTCGAAGCTTCCGAAATTCACGGGCTAACTGATGCCTTCCTGTGCGATCAGCCGTGCTTCGAGGAGATCGTCGACCGCATGGTCGAGTTCATCGGCGGCGACAGCGTGCTGATCGCGCACAATGCCGGCTTCGATCGCGACTTCATCAACATGGAGCTGGGGCTGTGCGGCCGTGCCGTGCTCGAGGAGCACCGCTTCGTCGACACGCTGCTCCTTGCGCGCCGCCGGCATCCGAACGGGCCGAACAGCCTCGACGCGCTCTGTGCGCGCTACGGCATCGACAATAGCGCGCGGACGAAGCACGGGGCCCTGCTCGACGCGGAGATACTGGCCGAGATCTATCTCGAGCTGATGGGCGGCCGGCAGGCCACGCTGGCCCTCGGCTCGCTGAGCCGCTCCGGTGCGGAGACGTCGCAGGTCTTCAAGCTCGAAGCACGCACGCGGCCGCTGCCGCCCCGGCTGACCCGCGACGACGAGCTGGCGCACGCGGCTTTTCTCGCCGCCGATCTCGGTAATGATGCGTTGTGGGACAGGTACCGCCCCCGCCCGGAGGCCGCGACGGCGGCCTGATCGGAGGTCAGGCCTGCTGCGTGCCGGCGGGCTGCTGCTGCTTCGCGGCGAGCTCGGCCACGCGCTGGCGATAGAGCGCGGCAAAGTCCACCGGATCGATCATGAGGGGCGGGAAGCCACCTTGGCGCGTCGCGTCGGCGACGATCTGACGCGCGAACGGGAAGAGCAGCCGAGGGCACTCGATCAGAAGCACCGGCTGGATGTGCTCCCGCGGGACGTTGCGGACCTGGAACACGCCCGCATAAACCACTTCCACGATGAAGAGGGTTTCGTCGTTGCGCGTCGCCTTGGCGTCTACTTTGAGCTCGATCTCGAAATCGGTCTCCGACTGCGCCCGGGCGCCCACATTGACGTTGACGCTGAGCTTCGGCGCGCCCTCCGCGGCGCGCAGCGACTTCGGGGCGCCAGGGTTCTCGAATGACAGATCTTTGATGTACTGGCCGAGGACGTGAATCCCCGGTGGCTGCTGGGTCTGCGAAGCCGCGGATGCGGAGCTCCCGCCGTTGTTGCTGCTCGTTTCGGCCATCGTCACTTGCCTTTGTGGGTCAGGCGCCCGCCTAGCATGAGAGGGCGGAACAATCTACGCCTCCCGCCCGCCTCCGTGCCGCCAGGGACTGTCGGGGCGCGGTTGCGCTCCGTATTCGCTTTGGTCGAGCTCGATGACGCGGTCGCGCGCCGGACGCGTCCCTCCGGCCGCTTCCCGCTGCACTCTGATCCTGCGGCGCACCGCCTGGAAGAGCGCCCCGCGGACCGGCGGAAGAAACAGCAGAATCCCGAGAATATCCGTCAGGAAGCCCGGCAGGATGACGAGCATCGCCGCGATGGCCTGGGCCGCACCGTCCGCGAGCGGCCGCGTGGGCGTCCGCCCGGCGTCCACCTCGGCGCGGACGCGCATGAGCGTGGCGACGCCTTGCCAGCGCAGGAGCAGGATGCCGGCGATCATGCCGAAGAGGATCAGGCCCAGCGTGGCGAGCACGCCGACTGCCTCGCCCACCCAGATGAAGACCGCAATCTCGCCCAGAACCAGGACGAGGAAGGCGAGGAAGATGGGAATTCGCATGGCGTCTCCTGTCGGCCCCAATATGGGTCGGGGGCGGCTGGCTGCAAAAGGAATCCCGCGCCATCGCTGGACTTACCGCGAAAGGTGCTTACATTGGCCCGGTGGATGGCGCTAAGAGGGACGGGCGCCCGGAGCTGCGAGCCGATTTCTGGCATGAGCGGGTTTTTCGACGTCTATTCCATAATCTTTCTGATCATCGCGGTGGTCATTTTCATGCGCCTCGGCAGCGTGCTCGGCCGGCGCACCGGAAACGAGCCCTCGCCGTACGATTCCCGCGTCAAGCCGCCGTCGGCAGGCGCTCGCAACGACAACGTCGTATCCCTGCCGGGACGCGAGCGGAACCCCGCGGCCTCGGTCGATGCGCCCGATCTCGAGCCTCTCTCCAGGTATGCTTCGCCCGGAACGCCGCTCCACGAGGGCCTGGTGGCGCTCGCCAAGGCGTCGCCGGACTTCGACCCAGAGCATTTCCTGGCGGGCGCCCGCGTCGCCTACGAGATGATCGTGACGGCGTTTGCGCAGAGCGACCGCACGACGCTCAAGAACCTCCTGGCCCCCGACGTCTACGAAGGGTTCGTCTCGGCGATTGCCGATCGCGAGGGCAAGGGCGAGGTGGCGGAGCTCACGTTCGTCGGGATCGAGGAATCTAAGATCACCGCGGTCGAGGTGGAGGGGAGCTCCGCCCGCGTCTCGGTCCGTTTCGTTGCCGAGTTGATCACGTGTACGCGCGACAACGAGGGCGCAGTGATCGAGGGCGATCCCTCCGACGTGCAGACCATCCGCGACGCCTGGACCTTCGCACGCGACCTCGAGGCGCGCGATCCGAACTGGAAGCTGGTCGCAACGGAGACCGTCTGACCGGCGGGTCGGGTTTCGCCTGCGTTGAACCTCCGGGCGACCGTCTTCTCCGAGATCGCAGGCTGGAACGCCGATCACCACGAGGCGGCATTTGCCTCATTCCTCGTGGGTGCCCGGGCAATCGCCGGCGCGCCTCCGAAGCGGCGCGCGCTCGGTATCGACGGGCAGATGCTGCAGCGTGTGGCGCTCGCCGCGCTAGATCTCGAGAGCGGGCGCTCCGGACTGGCGCAGGCCTTTTTCGAGCGGCACTTCGTTCCACACCGTATCGAGGCCGACGGCTTCGTCACCGGCTATTACGAGCCGGAGGTTCTGGCGAGCCTGGTGCCAAGCGGCCGGTTTACGGTCCCCCTCTATCGCCGGCCCCATGACCTCGTCGAAGTGACGCCGCCCGATGGGCCGCCGGGACGGAATCCGGACATGCGGTTTGGCCGGCATTCGGAGCATGGCATCGTGCCGTACTTCGATCGCGGGGCGATCGAAGACGGTGTGCTCGCAGGCCGCGGCCTGGAGATCGCCTGGATCGAAGATGCCGTGGATGGGTTCTTCATCCACGTGCAGGGCTCGGCACGGCTGAGGCTAGCCGACGGCACGACGTTGCGCATCGCCTTTGACGGCAAGTCCGGGCACCCGTACACATCGATCGGGCGGCTGGCTGTGGAGCGCGGCCTTCTACCCCGGGAGTCCGCCGACAAGGACGGGCTGGAGGCCTGGCTGAAGGCGCACCGGCGGGAGGGCAGGGCCCTGATGCGCGAGAACCGCTCCTTCATCTTCTTTCGTGTGACGCGGCAGGGCGAGTTGGGTGGTCCCATTGGCGCGGCCGGCGTGCCCCTCGTTCCCGGCCGCAGCCTGGCGGTCGACCGCACGCTCCATACGTTCCACACGCCGATCTGGGTCGATGCGCCCGGGCTCGCCGCCAGCGATCGGCCCGGCCGGCCGTTCCGGCGGCTGATGGTGGCGCACGACACGGGGTCTGCGATCGTAGGCCCGGCGCGCGGCGACATTTTCGTGGGCTCGGGAGGCTCCGCCGGCTCCGCCGCCGGCCGCATCCGCCACGCCGCGACCATGATCGCGCTTGTTCCGAAAGGCGCATCCGGACCCTCATGAACCGCAAGCTTACCGACGACGAGCGCGAGCTCTGGGAGCGCCTTCGCCGGACGGTGAAGCCCCTGGGGAAGCGTCCGCCCGCGAAAGTGGCGGGACCGTCAGGCGAGGAGCCCCCCGGGAAGCGGACGCCGGCGGCTCCGGCGCGGCTGCCGCCAACGCCCTCGCCGCAGCCCGCCGCGACACGGTCCACCGCCGGCCCGGCGCTCGCCCCACTCGAGCCGCGCACGCGGCGGCGCGTGGTGCGCGGCATCGTCGAGGTGGACGCGCGCATCGACCTGCATGGCATGCGACAGGAGCGGGCGTTCCATGCGCTGGTTTCCTTTCTTCGCAGGGCGCAATCACATGGTGACCGCCTCGTCCTTGTGGTTACCGGAAAGGGCAGGGCGGGCGAGGAGGGGCGCGGCGTGCTGCGCGAGAGCGTTCCGGCCTGGCTCGCGCGCCCGGACCTCAGGCACCTCGTCGTGGGCTGGGAGGAGGCGGGCCGCCGGCACGGTGGCGCCGGCGCGCTCTACGTGCGCGTCAGGCGGCGGCGAGAGGCGATTCAGCCGCGGACCTGACGGCATAACGGCCGGCGCCGGCACCGTAATAGTCGACGTAGCGCCGCTCGATCGCCGCAACCGGAAGCACGATGCAAACGTCGGTCGTTCCGAACTGCCGGTCGATAACCGCTCCGTCGCCGACATGGGCGCCGAGGCGGAGGTAGCCTTTGACGAGCGGCGGCAGGGCGCGGAGCGCCGCGCGCGCGTCGACGGCGGAAGCGGGCATACGGTTCATCTCGACGTAGAGATGCTTCCGCGCGCGCACGCGCCACGGCTCGGGGGCGCGTGCGTGGTGATGCAGGAAGCTGAGCTCAAGCGCGAGCCGGTCCGGATCGGTGCCTTCCAGGCTGGCGCAGCCGACCATCACGTCCATGCCGTGCGCCAGCACGTAGGACCAGACACCGTGCCAGAGGAGCTCGACCGTGCGCTTGTTGCGGTAGGGCTTGAACACGCAGGAGCGCCCAAGCTCCAGGAACCGGAGCGAGGGCTGGCGCGCGAGGAGCGTGCCGATATCGAACTCGCTCGAGGTGTAGAAGCCGCCGTGACGGTGCGCCACTTCGTGGCGAAGCAGACGGTAGGTGCCGACGACCTTCGGCTTCGGGCCGAACGGCGCGCGCTCCGGCGTTGCGTGGTCGAGCACCAGAAGATGGTCGCAGATGCGGTCGAAGCGGTCGGCGTCGCGGTGCTGGCTCCCCGTGCGGGCGTCGCCGACCGCCGACCTCTCCTCGAAGAAGACGTGATAGCGCAGCGCCTGCGCGCGGCGGACCTCCGCGGCGGAGGTCGCCAGCCGTACCTCCAGGTCGCCGAGCCGTCCGAGCGGGCGAGGGCGCTCTCGTGGTCCCGGCCCCTCTTTCAGGAACGTATCCGGCGCGCTCATCCCCGAAGACCCCGTCGGCGAATCAGGCGCGCCGCCCCTCGCGGCGCGTAGATAACGATAGCTACGCGCGCAAGACGGGGATGCAACGGGCGTGTGACAACGCGTCCCGTGCGAGCCGCTGCCGCTATGCGGCCATCTCCAGCTCCAGCGGCATGGCGCGGTAGGCGAGAGCTTCCGCGACGTGGATGCGCGCCACCGTCTCGGCGCCGTCGAGATCGGCGAGCGTGCGGGCGAGCTTCAGCACGCGATGATAGCCGCGCGCCGTGAGGCGCATGGCAGCGGCCGCGTCCTCCAGAAGCTTGACGCCGGCGCGTTCGGGCGTGGCGACCGTCTCGATCAGGTCGGCGCCGGCCTGCGCGTTGCAGCGCACCTTGGCGAGGCCGGCATAGCGCTGCCGCTGGATGTCGCGCGCAGCGGCGACGCGCTCCGCAACCTCGGCGCTCGTCTCGCTGATTCCGGGGCGGATGAGGTCGGAGGCGGCGAGCGCCGGCACCTCGATGCGGATGTCGATTCGGTCGAGCAGCGGACCGGAGATGCGCGCCTGGTAGTCGGCGGCGCAGCGCGCTCCGCGGCGGCACACGTGCCCCGGCTCGCCCGCCCTGCCGCAGCGGCAGGGGTTCATGGCGGTGATGAGCTGGATGCGCGAGGGATAGGTGACGCGATGGTTGGCGCGCGCCACGATCGTCTCGCCGGCCTCCAGCGGCTGGCGGAGCGAGTCGATGACCTGCGGCGTGAACTCCGGCAATTCGTCGAGGAAGAGCACGCCGTTATGCGCCAGCGACACCTCGCCGGGGCGGGCGCGCGTCCCGCCGCCCACCATCGCGGCCATGGTGGCGGAATGGTGCGGGGCGCGGAACGGCCGCCGGTCTGAGAGCTTTCCGTCGGTGAGCTCGCCGGCGATCGAGGCGATCATGGAGATCTCCAGCAGCTCGCGCGGCGAGAGGGGCGGCAGGATGGAGGGGAGGCGGCTGGCGAGCATCGACTTCCCCGCGCCGGGCGGGCCGACCATCAGCATGTTGTGGCCGCCGGCCGCGGCGATCTCCAGCGCGCGGCGGGCGCTCTCCTGGCCCTTGACGTCCTTCATGTCCGGGATGTCGGCGCCGCCGGAATGGATCGCCGGCTGCGGGCGCGACAGCACCTGCGTGCCGCGGAAATGGTTGGCGAGCGCGATGAGGCTGTCGGGCGCGATGACGACGAGGTCCTCGCCCGCCCACGCCGCCTCCGGCCCGCACGGGGCGGGGCAGATCAGCCCGCGGTCGAGCGCATTGGCGCCGATCGCCGCCGGCAGCACGCCGGCCACCGCCGTGATGCGCCCGTCGAGCGACAATTCGCCGAGCACCAGATGGTCGGCCACCGCGTCGGAGGCGACGGCGCCCATCGCCATCATCAGGCCGAGCGCGATCGGCAGGTCGTAGTGGCTTCCTTCCTTGGGCAGGTCGGCGGGCGCCAGGTTGACGGTGATGCGCTTGGCCGGCAGCGCCAGGCCGGAGGCGTGGAGAGCCGCGTGCACGCGCTCGCGGCTCTCCGCCACCGCCTTGTCGGGGAGACCGACGATGTTGAAGACCGGCTTGCCGGGGGTCATCAGCACCTGCACGTCGACCGGCACGGCCTCGATGCCCTGGAAGGCGACGGTGGTGATGCGCGCGACCATACGGCTGCTCCCCCAAGCCGAGTTCGGAAGGAGCTTAGGCGGAAGGTGATGGGCCGTCAAGAACGAAGAGAGAACATTCTTGGCGAGTCAGGCACGGTG